>CAZOHQ010000043.1:0-10785 GCA_964579455.1 uncultured Syntrophaceae bacterium
GGGCCTTCCGACCGTTCATATAAGCTCCTTCTCCAGTATCTTCTCGATATCCTGACCCTGACCTTCACCAGACTATTCGAGAAATCGACATCGACCACATTCAGACCCGTCAGTTCGCCGACGCGCACACCGGCTGAATACAGGAATTCGATTATGGCCCGGTCCCGCAGTCCGGATACATCCGTTCCAAAAGCTACTCCGAGAAGAGAGAATACTTCATCTATGCTCAAAAAGGAGGGAAGATATTTATCCGCCTTCGGCGCCTGAACCATCTGAGCGGGATTATATCTGATCTTCCCTTCTCGAAGAAGAAATCCAAAGAACGCCCTGAGACTTGCCACCTTCCTTGATACCGTAACCTTTTTTATCTTTCCGCGATATAAAGATGCAAGAAAAGCCCGTATGGCCATCTGATCAACATCGGAAGGTCTGTCCACTCCGTTTTCCAGGAGAAATTCCCTGAACTGTCTCAGATCGGACAGATAACTTCTCCTTGTATGGTAAGACAGGTTTCTCTCAATCTCAATGTGAATGCCGAAATCTCTTACGGCATCATTCATCCTATTTTCCTTTTCGGTCACTCCTTAAACCCGCTTTCCGGAATATTTCCGTATGCCGGCATAATAACAGCAGCACGAATTTGCGAAGTTGTTATCAAAGACCCGCGTATGTCCGTCCCTGAAGACCACTCTCACGTAAGACATTCCACCCAGCACCCCGGAGTTCCACTCTTCCACCACAACACCAAAGCCCCACTCGGGGAACCTGGAGTGGTATACCTGATCACCGGCCTTGAGATACAGACGCCTCGTTTCCTCTTTCATAGCACATCCTCCCACGCCCCGGGAAGCAGCCACTCTGCAGGTCGCCTCGCCCCAAAGAAGAAACAAGCTATTCTATTACCCAGAAAAGAGATTTCCTACATCTTATACTTTCCAAAGTCCTCGGAAGAGAGATTCTCCAGAAAATCCTCCAACTCTTCCTTTGTACATTTATTCAAGTCCGCCGTTTTTTTGCCAAAGTCAACATTCGTTGACCTTTCAATAATTTTTTCATCCACAAAGATAGGCGCGTCAGCCCTCAATGCAAGGGCGATTGCGTCGCTCGGCCGTGCATCAACCTCAATGGGAACATCATCTTTCAGTATATGTATCGTGGCAAAGAATGTATTGTTCTTCAGATCATTGATGATAATCTTTAAAACCTTCACATCCAGAATCTTTAATATACCATTCAGGAGGTCATGCGTCATCGGCCTCGCCAGATCTATTCCCTCCATCTGTGTGGCTATAGCGCTTGCCTCGAACAGATCTATCCATATGGGAATGGCTTTCTTCTCCTGCAGATCTTTGAGTATCACTATGTGAGTGCCCGTCATAGGATCCATAGGCCTGTACAATCTTTACACGCACAACGCTTCCGATCAGATCAGCGTCACCTGCGAGATTAACGATCTTATTACCCCTCGTCCTGCCCGTAATATCAGCTTCATTCTTTTTGCTGATGCCCTCTATAAGCACTTCTTCCACCCTTCCCTCAAGACATCTGTTCTTCTCCAGGCTGTGTTTTTCCTGAAGCGCCTGGAGGGTAGATAATCTCTCACTCCCGATCGATTCTTTAACTTTTCCGTCATATTGTTCCGAGGCCGTGCCCCGCCTGTCACAATACTTGAAGGAAAAAGTATTATCAAACCTTACTTCCTTCATAAGGTCAATAGTTTTATCAAAGTCGTCGTCACTTTCTCCCGGGAATCCGATGATGATATCCGAAGTTATCGATATATCAGGAGACGTATTCCTCAACATGTCAATCTTTCCAAGATATTCTTCCGCAGTATATCCTCTTTTCATTCCTTTTAACACATAATCAGAACCGGACTGCACCGGCAGATGAATATGTTCGCAGAGTTTATCAAGATCCGCAAAGCACCGGACGAGATTGTCCGAAAGGTCTTTCGGATGAGACGTGGTGAAGCGAATTCTGTCTATTCCCTCTATTTCATTGATCATCCTTAATAACGTAGAAAAGTCAACGTCCCCGTTCAGTGTCTTGCCGTATGAGTTGACATTTTGTCCGAGAAGCGTCACCTCCCGGATACCGCTATCCGCAAGAAACCTGATTTCGTCAACTATGTCCGCACTGCCCCTGCTCTCCTCTCTCCCCCTCAGATACGGCACAATGCAGTAGGAACAGAAATTGTTACATCCCTGCATAATAGTAACATAGGCGCTGACATCTCCGCCAGGAGGAAGGGTTCTGATGCCCAGAGATAGTACCGATCTGTGAAAAGAGGTGTCAGCGATCCTCGATCCGTTGTTGCTAATCTCCGCTATCATTCCGGGAAGGCGATGTATATTATGCGTGCCAAGAACAAAGTCAAGATATCGGAATTTACTGAAGAATTCCGTTCCATGCTCCTGGGCAAGACACCCCGCCACGCCTATGACAAGACCGGGTCTCACCTGCTTTAACTTTTTCAATCTTCCAAGGTGGCTGTATACTTTTTGGGCCGCTTTTTCCCTTACGCTGCAGGTGTTAATAATGACAACATCCGCTCTGCCAACCTCGTCCGTCTCTGCATATCCAGCCTCACTGAGAATCTGCGCCATCTGCTGAGAGTCATGAACATTCATCTGACAGCCAAAGGTATGGATATGGAATTTTCTTGTGGACATACAAGATACCCGCGTGCGTTAGCAAGGATTAATGCTGGAAGGAAGGATCAGGAGAAATGTAGATGTCGACACCTTATGACAATACCTTCGGGCCCTTAAAATCAAAGAGAGGGGCATTACACCCCTCTCCTGATTGGAATATAAGCCTGCGGCTTGATTTCCCGGATTTGTGTACGAAAGATAAAGATATCGCTCTATTTACTTTCCGGAATTTACCCTTTCCTTGAGCTCTTTACCTACCTTGAAGAAGGGAAGTTTCTTCGGATCCACGTGTATAGTCTCCCCTGTCTTGGGATTTCTTCCCGTGTACGAATCGTAGTCCCTTACAACAAAACTCCCGAATCCCCTGATCTCTATTCTACCACCACTCTTGAGTTGATTGCCAAACCCTTTAAAGATCAGGTTGACGACATCTGCAGCCTGTTTTTCCGTCAGGCCCTCTTTTTTGCTCAAGGCATCTATTAATTCCGATTTATTCATAAGACCCCCTATCGACTTGTCAAGATAAGATTAAACCCACTCTACACCCTTGGTAGAGGATTTCTTCCAGATATTATGTATTTTGTTATTAAAGTCAAGATAATTTTCATAGTTTTCATGTTTTTAAGACAGATCTCTTTTTATCCCGCACTCCTGAAAGATCAATCAGGCTCTTTACTTCATTTTTTTGCATATACCTGTATTCTCCTGTCTCCAGTTCTCCGAGCCCGAGACCGCCAATGGAGGTTCTTATCAGCCTCGCTACCGGATGACCTATCGAATCGAAGAATCTCCGTATGATTCTGTTTCTCCCCTCCGATATTGTCAACTCTACCCAGCAGCTTTTCTTGTTGCTCTTTTCCATTGTCGCCCAGATCGGTTTAAAGCTGCCATCCTCCAGCATGGCGCCCTTTTTGATGGCCTCAACATCACTATTCGTAAGGGTACCCCTGACTTTTACCATATACGTCTTGGGTACCTTGAATAGCGGGTGCTGAACTCTGTATGAAAAATCACCGTCATTGGTCATCAAGAGCAATCCTTCCGAATCATAATCAAGTCTCCCGACAGGAAATACTCTCTCGGGAACTTCCCGTAACAGGTCGGAGACAATCGGTCTGTTTTGCGGATCTTTCAGAGTAACAACATACCCCTTCGGCTTGTTCAATATCAGATATATCTTGCTTACCGCATCCCTGGATATAAGCCCCCCGTCAACGCGTATCTCATCGCGCGCATCATCGGCCTTCATGCCCGGCTGTGTTATGATCTTGCCATTCACGCTGACCCGACCATCCCGCATCATCTGCTCCGCCGCGCGTCGGGACGCTATGCCGCACTTGGCTATTATCTTTTGAAGACGTTCTTCCACAGTATCAACCTTCCAGCTCTTTGAATTCCCTCAGAGTAGGCAGATCTGAAAGGGTGTTAAGACCGAATGTCTCAAGAAATTTCCTCGTCGTTCCATATATGATGGGTCTGCCTGGCACATTCTTTCTTCCCATCATTCGGACAAGATTTTTTTCCAACAATCCCCTCAGACTACCGCTTACATCCACTCCCCTCACCTTTTCTATCTCGGATTTCATAACAGGCTGCCTGTAGGCGACCACGGCAAGCGTCTCCATAGCGGCCGGACTCAAGTTCCCTGGCTTTTGTCCTCTCAGCTTCTGCACCCACGGGGCCGTGGTCTCACCGGTCCTGAACTGGTACCCACCGGCGATCTCTCTCAGGAAAATGCCTCCGTCTCTTTCTTCATATTCTCTTATGAGACTGTGAATAGCGGCAGATATCTCCTTTTCCTTTATATCCTGCAGAACCCCCTTTATTTTGGCCTCCGTTATGGGTGTATCGGAAACAAATATAAGGGTCTCAATCACAGCCTTCAGGTTATCCATCTACTCTCCCGCAAGGCATATCCGTATGGTACCGTACGGAACCGGCTGGTATGCTTTGACTATTCTCAATTTCATAAGTTCCAGAATGGCCAGGAAGGTATATATCAACCTCCTGCGGTTGCTCGATTCTCCCAGGAGATCGGTAAAGGTAAGCTCCCCCTTTTTTTCCAGTTCATCCACTATATCATTTATCCTGTCGGAAAGTGATATTTTTTCGATATCTATCTCCATCAGTTCTTTCTGACCGGTATCGAGACTCATCCTCCGGAATGCCTCGACAAGCTCAAATATCCCGATCTCCCTGATGGTCTGCTCATCTCCTTCAAACTCATCACCGGCATAATCCCTGCCAAATACATCACGGCCAAGAATCTTCATTCTGTCCAGACCCAGTGCCGCTTCCTTGAATGCCTTATACTCCAGAAGTTGTCTGACGAGCTCTTCCCGCGGATCTTCCTCTTCTTCCTCTTCTTCCTCGCTGACAGGCAGGAGCATTCTCGATTTGATGTGTGTCAGAGTAGCAGCGAGTACCAGATATTCCCCGGCGAGGTCAAGATTGAGCGTTTTCATCGCATCGATATATTCGATGTACTGCCTGGTTATGAGAGCAATTGGAATATCATATATATCGACTTCGTTCTTTTTGATCAGATAGAGCAGTAGATCCAGAGGACCCTCAAATATATCCAGCTTGATTTCATAAGCTGTGGACGTCATATCTTCACGGCTTCCCGTACCTGTTCCATGGTGAGACGCGCTATTTTTGATGCCTCCCGGACTCCATCGGCCATTATACCCCTCACCTCCTCCAGGTGACTCAGGTAATAATCCTGCCGTTCGTGTATGGGTACCATACTATCCGATATCCGCTGCGCGAGACGCTTTTTACATTCGACACATCCGATACCGGCCTTTTTGCATGCCTCTGATATCTCGTCCACCTCTGAAGAGGGTGAATATATATTGTGAAACGCAAAGGCATTGCAGATATCCGGTCTTCCCGGATCTTTTCTTCTCATCCTCTGCGGATCAGTAAACATGGAAGAAATCTTCTCTCGCAACACCTCTCCCCTGTCGCGAAGGTAGATGGAATTATCGTATGATTTGCTCATCTTCCTTCCATCAAGCCCGAGGAGTTTGGGTACTTCCGTCAACAGTGGTTCAGGAACCGGGAATATATATTTGAATAAAAAATTGAATCTCCTCGCTATCTCCCGCGTGAGTTCCACATGTGGAAGCTGATCCACCCCGACGGGAACTCCATAGGCCTTGTACATTATTATGTCAGCGGCCTGGAGAACGGGATATCCAAGGAACCCGAATGTCGATATATCCCTGTCAGACAATTCCTCCCTCATCTCCTTATAGGTCGGATTCCTCTCCAGCCATGACAGAGGTGTTATCATGGAAAGTATGAGGAACAGTTCGGCATGTTCCTTTACCTCCGACTGGACAAACAGGGTACTTCTGGCAGGGTCCAACCCCACGCTCAGCCAGTCAACAACCATATCCAGGGAGTTTGCCTTTATCAAATCGGTGTTTTTATAGTCACTTGTCAGCGCGTGCCAGTCGGCAACAAAGTAAAAACAATCATATATGTCCTCATTCTGGATATCCACCCAGTTCGCAAGAGCCCCGTGAAGATTGCCCAGATGCAACCTTCCTGTAGGGCGCATACCACTCAAGATTCGTTTCTTCATAGCATTGCCTCAAAAAGTATCATGTTGTATGTTTTCCAGTTTCGGGTCTTGGGTTTCAGAAACCGTTGAACCGTGAACCCACGATCAGCGCGCGTGCGTAATTAGCAAAAAGAAAGCCCTGTGTCAAACCATTAGTTTTATTTCATTTATCCTGTGCAACAACTTTTTCAACTCTTTGTGCTTCTCCCCTCTTCTGACAACAGCGGAAAGCACACCAAGTTCATCGAGACGCCGTACAGGAGGTACCGGGTTTTCTTCCTTTAAGATAATCCTCAGCTCCGAAGAAATCCTGAACCCGGATAGCCTTTCGATAAAACCGGCAGAGACGGCGTCCCTGATGAGTTCTTCCGTAATGTCATCAATTCTGAAATCAAGCCTCTTCTCGAATCTGATAGCCCGGAAGATCCTCGTGGGATCATCGATAAAACTTCTGTTATGCAGGACTCGTATCAATTTTGTTCTTATATCATCCCTCGCGTGAAAGAAATCAAGCAAATCTCCAAACCGTTCAGGATTCAGGGCAACCACGAGCGTGTTGATGGAAAAATCCCGCCTGAACATGTCGTCCTTTATGGAGCCGGGGCTCACAAGGGGAAGCGCGGCAGGCCGTTCATAGGTCTCGGTTCTTGCCGTCGCCACATCGATCTTTAAGCCATCGGGCAACGCAATATTGGCTGTTCCAAACTTTTCGTATGTGAGAAGACGCGCGCCATGGTCATCCGAAAATCTGGATGCAAAGGCGATACCATCTCCCTCAATAACCACATCAACATCGATGGTGTCACGCCGCAGAAACAGGTCGCGGACAAGCCCGCCCACGACATACGCATTAAAACCCATCCCTCCCGCACAGACACCGACATCCCTTAACAAATTGTGGATATCCAACGGAAGCCGGCACAACGAACCATCGATAATTATGGGTATTGTATTCATAGTATAAAGGGTATCGCAATCCAGAGAGAAACATGAAGGCAGGAATGATGGGATAAAAAAATGGCCCCTGATCCACGATCAAGGGCCGGCATGATCTTTAATTTCTATTAAACCTTTTCAGCAAGAGATTTGCCCGCTTTGAACTTAATAACATTTTTTGCCTTGATCTGGATTGCCTCTCCTGTCTGGGGATTCCGACCCGTCCGTGCTTTTCTCTTCACCACCGAAAGTGTGCCGAAACCCACGAGACCGAGCTTACCGTTTTTCTTGAGCTCCGCAGTTACATTGTCAATGTACGAATCCAAGGCTTTGGCGGCCTGCGCCTTTGTTATCCCCGCATCCCCTGCAATAGCCGCTACCAATTCAGCTTTCGTCATATCTCATCTCCCCCTCTCCATTATTATTATTTTGTTTCTATAAACCCGGTGTCTGAGACATCCTTTTTCTGCAATGCATTCAGACCCCACTCATCGACAACGACGGCAAATCTCCCAGAAGGACTATGAGCAGAATGATTGAAAACAGACGCTATACAACAACGGGAAACACTGATGGTAGCTCTAACATAATGAAAATCAACAATCAAGCAAAAAACTATAGGAAACCGATATAAAAGATCGTGCCACTGAGGAAGGGTTTCGGCATAGTCAAATGATTAGGACGAAGAAGGTCCACGCTGTTTTATAAACAAAAGCAGTCAGCTATACAGGTTGTTTCGACGGTATGCTAAAGGCCTGCAGTCTACCTGCCTAAACAGTTACTCTTTCTTTTTTACAAGAAAATACAGGGCCCCTTCCTCTTTCAGATGACCGGCCATAATCTCCGCGTTATTTCCCCTTCCACAGAACAGGTCAACCCTCGCCGGCCCTTTGATCGCCCCCCCCGCATCCTGATTGAGGACAAAGCGGGAAAAGGGCTCCCATGACACAATATTGCTTCCTTCGTCTATAACAGGTTTTTTTACCCTGATAAAAGCAAGGGCGCCCTTGGGGAATATACTCGCATCCGTGGCTATCGATCTGCCTGGTGTCACTGACACATTAAGACTTCCTACGGGCCCTTCTTCAACGATTCGGAAAAACACATAACTCTCATTACAGCTCAATATATCAAGCATTTCTTCAGGATGTTCCCTCAGATATCTCTTGATGCCCTTGAGAGACACCTCTTCTATGGACATCTGCCCCTGTTCCACAAGGAGTCTGCCCACACTCCTGTAGGGATGCCCGTTACACTGAGCATAACTGACCTGAACAAGGTCGCCACCGGGAAGGCTCACTACTCCGGACCCCTGAATCTGCAGGAAAAAGAGATCAACGGGATCGGAAAGCCAGAGGATCTCAAGTCCTCTCCCTTCAAGAGATCCGTTTATGTCTATGTCCCCTCGCGTGTAGTAGGGAACGACCCTGTCATCATCAATCCGCGCAATAATGCGCTCCCCGCTGTACTTTTCCCTGAACTGTCCAAGGTCGATCACCACATGGTCGTCGGGTGTCCGGTAGATGGGATACCGATACTCCGGCGTCCTGTCAAATGACCCGGCAAGGATCGGTTCATAATATCCGGTGAACAGAACCTCTCCGCTGTGCTTACCGATGCTTTTGTATATATCAAAGGTCCGTTTGATTATCTCCGTCCTGTCACTGTTTGAAACCGGCATCCTGATAATCTTCAGAAACTCTCGAAGGGACTCCTTCAACTCTCCCGCCGTGCATACACGCTCTCCAAACAGAAATTCCCGTGTCTCGGGCAAGCGATTATAATACTGCATGCTTCTGTAAACCGCGAGTTCCAGTGACGGCAGGTCAAGGTCATCCGCCAGGGTGTGCAGTTCGCTCGGATGAACCGGGACAAGGGGGGGGATCCCTCCCCTCTCCGGCGCTATTACAGCGCAACCCGCCAGGAAAAATATACACAGACAGATCAGTTTTGTTCTCATATGCAAGGCCATCAAATAATCCAGATTGTTGTGTTCCACCTGTACCAGATGAGCGAAAAAACATCAATGGCATTCGGGAGGCGGCATCGAAGATTTTGTTTGCCGTTATGAACATATTGATCATATCCCGACAAAACCCTACCGGGAGCCACTAAGACATTGAAGTTGCATCTCATTGGTGACTTTTGGGGTAATAATTTCCCGCTCCCGTCACCGATCAAGATTCTCAGTTCGCAGGAATGACAGAACGATAGGTTGTATGGGTGGTTAGTGGAAAATGTTTGACAGTGTGTCTGGTTATAGTGTAGAAAATTGAGCAATAGTCATTGGAGTTCCTACTGTTTTGCAGCATTGTAGCAGACTGTCATTAATCTGCTTTTCCAGTTCATTTGGGTAGGTTTCAACTCCATTATCAACAACGTTCGAGCCAGATTAATACATTTCATTCTTTAAACCTTCACCCAAGGAGGTATCATGAAAAGCTATCTTTGCATAATTCTGTTTCTTGTTTTATGTCTGACCATATCTGTTACTTCCGCTTATGCATATGGTGGTGACGGCGATGGCGATGGAATAGGAGTAGTAGAAAGCACCGGCTCCGACACAACAAACCCGCCCTCCGGATTCCAGCCTGTTGAACAGGAAAGTGTCGAAATCGAAACGTCTTCCGAAACCGATCCCGGTAACGAAGAAGAGGTGGCGGAACTGGTTGAAGAAGTAAATGCCATGGAAGATACTACTGAAGAAGGGGATGACAAGACAAAAAGATCATCCTCAGCTCCTTATTGGACCATAGGAGACAAAATACACCGTTGGGTAAATGGTCACCCTGTTGAAACCTGGAGGGATTCCTGGGTGAACCGGGTTCCCAGAGGTCAATGTTGTGTTGACGCATCAAAAGACCGTGCCAGTGATATCGCAAATCATCTTCAGAGCCTGGTCGATTCAGGCGAGTTGGATCTTGGGAACCATACGCTTAAAGTAGGTTCAAGATCCGGGTATAAGGTTCCATTGTCCGGGTATCTTACAGGTCTTAAGGATAATATCGGAACCCACACCTATACTGTTGTTCAGATTCAAGATGCCAAAGGTAAATTTCAGGGCGCGTGGGAAGTCGATACATACGTTGTGAATATTGTTCTTCCGCACAGTAAAGTTGATCTGGTCAACGAATATCCGGATCATGTCAAAACGGTTGTTCCAGGTAAAAAGTGATAGTAAAGGAGCTTTTAATGAAGAAAATATTATTGATTTTTATTTTTTTAACAGTTGTCTCAATGGGTTCGGTGCAAGCTCAGGGATTGTTGAAAATGAATAATATTCCTGACGAGACATTTTTAAAACCGGTAGAGACCGCTCTTTTATACTATCAAAGCGATTTCAAAAAATGGCCAGAAAATATCATGGTTTTGCAAAACTATGCCAGTAAGACCGGTCAGCCACTCGATCTTTCAACCTTTGGCAAAATTACGCTGGGGAGAAAATCCTCTGACACGGTTTTGATCGTTTATGCTATAAAAAGTCCTGAACCTTATTTGTCTGCCTATGCAATAACCGTCATTGATGTAGAGCAATCAAAGGGAATGGATAAACCTCCAACTTTCCTTATGATTAAGAAGACTCAGTTGGCTCTCGCCAAAAAGGGTTACAAACCAGGT
>CAZOHQ010000044.1:0-297 GCA_964579455.1 uncultured Syntrophaceae bacterium
CTGTGAAGGCACCCGAGCATGTCGCCGAGCCACCCGTCCGTTACCGCCACCATCTCATCCAGAAGCAGGAGATATTCTCCGGATGATGCCGCTATCCCCCTATTATACCATTGACTCCGGTTTGCCCCCCTCTTCGCCTTGAGCAGCCTGTAGTGAGGATTTTTTTTAACGATCCGGTTCCGGGCAGGGACTGAATCAAGAAATACATCCTTGATCAAGGCTGTGGCATCGTTCATGTCCGTAGATTTGAGTTTGCTGAAAATGTCTGCGCGACACTGGTCTGCCGCTTTTTCACTG
>CAZOHQ010000044.1:307-7041 GCA_964579455.1 uncultured Syntrophaceae bacterium
TCTTCGCCTTGAGCAGCCTGTAGTGAGGATTTATTTTAACGATATGGTTGATCCGTTTGAGGGTTGTGTTCTTGCATCCGCCGTCAACGAACAGGATCTCATGGGCTTCGGGGGTATGGCGTCTGATGCCCTCAACGCATTGCGTCAGATGCCCGGGAGAGCCCGTGACCGGAATAATGATGCTGACCATCCCGGGAGTACAGCTTTTCCTGAGGGGCAATGCGGTTCCCTCCGTGTTTACATCTTCTGGTATCCCGTCCCCCTGGCGTTGTATGGCAAGCGTGGTGTTTTCCATAATGTGTATCCCCAACAATGCATTCTCGTATACGGGCCGTATATACGCAAGATACATACCGGAACACATTTGATCATATTGGTGTTATGCTGGAGACTTTTGGTTGTGTCGTGATAACATGGATGGGCTCATGGGAGAGCACATTCGCGAGGAACGGAAGGATACGTACCGGACTACCAATTATATGCCACCGGCAGCGCGGAGGAATTTGACGGTGTTTTAGAATGCCAGCGGAATGGTATCGTTCGAATCAAGGGATTTCACCAGGAGGGCATTCCGATCGAGCGTCTGGCGCACGATCAAGGCTAAGGAGTGCGCGGTAAACGGCTTCATCACAAGTGATCTGATGCCCAGTTGATCGCCCCTGTCTTGTGTGATGTGTTGGCTGAATCCCGTGCAGAGGATGACCGGAATGCCGGGCCGGATACGCAGTAACTCGCGGGTCAGTTTGTCTCCCGTCATGACCGGCATGGTCATGTCGGTAATGACGATATCGAACTGGTCCGGGCGCGACCGAAACAGCTCGAGCGCTTCCGTGCTGGATATCATGGCTGTTACCCGATACCCAAGGTGCTCAAGTATCTGCTTTCCTATATCCGTGAGGGATGGCTCGTCGTCGACGAAGAGAATGCGTTCACAGCCCGTTGAAAGAGACCTTTGTTTTTCGGGTAGTTCCGCTTTCTGATGAAGACGGGGAAGATATATGTGAAAGGTCGTTCCCTTTCCCGGCTCGCTCTCGACCGTGATAATGCCGTCGTGCCTCCCCACGATTCCGTGCACAACGGACAGTCCCAGACCTGTTCCTTCGCTCTTCTCTTTTGTGGTAAAGTAGGGATCAAAGATACGGTCCATAACATCGGTAGTCATGCCGCAGCCCGTGTCTCTCACGGTAAATCTCACGTATGATCCCGGATGCATGCCGGGATGCTGATCCGAGAACAGGGGATCGATTTCAAGGGGGATAAGGCTTACTTCAAGGGTCCCTCCGTCTTCTCTCATTGCGTGGGCCGCGTTGGCGTAGAGGTTCATCACTACTTGGTGGATCTGAGTGGAATCCGCCTTAACGGTTCCGGAATCTTTTTCGATATGTGTCTTGATGTCGATTGTGGCGGGAAGTGAGGCCTTCATAAGTGTGAGCGCCTCCATGATGACGGAAACGATCGGGACGGGTTTCTGTTTTGCTGCAGCCAGACGGCTGAATGTGAGGATCTGGTGGATAAGATCCTTGGCCCGGATCTCCGCCCTTAATGCCTCTTCCAGATACTCTCTTATTTGCGTTCCCTTCTCGGTTTCGATCAGTGCCAGCTCGGTGTAGCCTATGACCGCTCCCAGAATATTGTTGAAATCGTGGGTAATCCCCCCCGCGAGCGTGCCGATCGCCTCCATTTTATGGGCTTGCTGCAACTGGGTCTCGAGCCTGCTCCGTTCGGTCCTGTCAAGGAGAGATGCCACCAGTTTCTTCGTTCCCGGGATCGCGGCGACCGTCAAAGCGATATCTTTAGTAGCCCCCTCTCTGTTAGAAATTTTTATGTCGCAATCTTTAAGGATCTGATTGGGATCAAGGATTCGTAATTCGTTAGACCCCTTCATCCTTACGAGGATTTCTTTCCTGACAAACTCCATCCAGCTTTTTTTGCCCTCCAGTTCTTCCCTGGAATAGCCGGAGATCTCAGAGGCTTCCGCGTTGGCCCTCAGTATCGTGGTGTCATCGTCGAAGATCAGCATGGCGCCACCCATGTTTTCGAAGATGGTGTTGCAGAGGGATTCGCTTTCCCGCATGGCCTCTTCCGCCCGCTTTCGTTTCGCTTCGGATGCCTCAAGCTCCTGTATATATTGTTTTTCTGTTTTGTATTTCATTGTCCGAAAGCCTCTGACACGGGGGTGGATTCGTAATATCCATTCGCCGGTCATACAAAAATGTGCATATCCCAAACGATCCACCAAGTAACGTAGCAAGTTATTGCTTCATAATCAAGTTCTGTTCATGTATGTGCCGCGACTCTTCTCCGAGGTTGGAAAAAGTATGCGATCTCGAATTTTTCTTGAAAAACCTTAAAGTATTTCGACGATTCTGACGATATGAAAAAGTGGTTACATGGAGTGAATGTGTTGCAGGTACACGGTTGGTAATCGTGAAAGGTGAGAAGGTGCCGAAACGCTTATATTCAACATCCGAAGTAGCACGGTTACTCAAGGTAAACCGGGTCACGGTGTACCGCTGGGTGAAGGAGGGAAAGGTGAGCGCCTATGAAATAGGCAAGCATTTTAAAATATCCTCCCCGGAGGTGAAGCGCCTGTTGGGTGAGTTCGGATTTTCGGAACCTGACATATGTGACATCTGCAAAGAGCTGAATGGAGGCCGGACCGATACGGATGCGGAATATTCGATGGGCATTGACAAGAAGCTGGTCATCGCGGTTGACAATAACGATGCTGTCCTCGGGTCTGTCAGGAAGATGTTCGCAAAGCCGTGCCTGAGAAAGATCTCCCGGTTGCTGACCTTTTCCGATAGCCTGGATGCGGCCATACAGATAGGAAAGAAAAAACCGGACATGGTCTTGCTCGGGGCCCAGATGTCTGAACGGGAAGGGGGTTGCCTGGCGGCGAAGATACGGTCCCTCTACAAAGATGTGCGGATCGTGATGATATCAGGTTCTCCGAATGGGGGGATTTCAAAGCAAATCAATCAATCAGATATATCCGAGTATCTGGAAAATAGATAGGTACCGTAGGTACCTGGATGGCCGAAGAAGGCCTTCAGGGACGAGATTGCAGAGATAGAAAAAGCAGGGTGATTTTTCGGTACGAGTTAAAAGAAAAAAGGCACACAGTGGGGGTATGCTGTTGAGTATGACATCAACTGAATTGAGAGACGTCGATTTTGAGAAGATCAGACGGTTAGTGTATGACCTGTGCGGGATCAATCTGCACGATGGTAAGAAAGCCCTCGTCAAATCACGATTGAACAAGCGCTTGACAGAGGGGGGATTTGGGTCCTTTTCCAAGTATTATAAGTATGTTACTACCAAAGAAGGGGCGGATGAACTCATAACCATGATCGACTCCCTCTCCACAAATCTGACCAGTTTCTTCCGGGAGGAAGCACACTTTCGAAAGCTCGTTGAAATTGTGCCTGACATGGTGAAGTCGCGCTCCCGAGGAGGCTTCAGGATATGGTGTGCGGGGTGTTCTACGGGCGAGGAACCTTACTCAATTGCCATAACCCTGAAAGAAGTTCTGAACGGCCAGGGTGCGGATTGTAAAATTCTGGCTACCGATATATCCACCAAGGTTCTCAGGACTGCCATGACCGGCATTTATTCGGATGAGCGGGTCAAAACGATACCGAAGACACTCCTTCGAGCATACTTTCAGATTGGTCAGGGATCGTCGAACGGACAGTACCGTGTAAAAAAAGAGCTGAGGGATATGGTGGAGTTTACACGATTTAATCTTATGGATACGGTCTCTTTTGATAAGGTCTTCGACGTTATATTCTGCAGGAACGTGATGATCTATTTCGATAAGGAGACTCAGGGGAAACTGATTAACAGATTCTATAACTGTCTTGGAGAAGATGGCTGGCTGTTCATCGGTCATTCCGAGAGTCTGACCGGTTTAAACCATTCATTTAAGTATGTTGAGCCAAGCGTTTATAGAAAGTGAACCATGGGCCAAATTATCATTGGTATCTCAGATTTTAAGGTCAGCAACAAGAGCGAGGATGTTCTCATTACCTATGCTCTGGGCTCATGTATTGCCGTTGTTGTATACGACCCCAGGGTACACGTAGGAGGGCTTTTGCATTTCATGCTTGCCGATTCATCTATTGATACAAAGAAGGCCTTGCAGCAGCCTGCAATGTTTGCTGATACGGGAGTGCCCCTCTTATTCAAGGCCTGTTACAAGCTGGGGGCGGAGAAAAGGCACATGACGGTGAAACTGGCCGGAGGGGCCTCTATCATGGATGATACCAACTTCTTCAGGATCGGCCAGAAGAATATTATGGCCATGCGGAAAATATTATGGAGAAATAACGTCATCGTAACCAGTGAAGACACAGGCGAAAACTATAACCGAACCGTCGAGCTGCATATGTCTGACGGCAGGGTTACCGTACGAAGCGGCAGGGGACCGGTGAAGGAACTGTAATGACAGGGATTCCCCTCTGGGGGGGTAAAGGAGCACGTGTGTCCAGTTTAGATATCAATAGAATATTGCAATCTATCAAGGCTCTTCCCGCATTCCCGGCAACGGTTCAGAAGGTGTCGGCGCTGATGAATGATGACGAGTATGAGATGACGGATCTCGTCAACGCCCTTGAATACGATCAGGCAGTAACGGCCAATGTTCTGAGGATGTGCAACTCGGCTTATTTCGGCCTTCCCCGGAAGATATCCTCACTCCGGCAGGCCCTCTCGTATCTGGGGCGAGAGAATATTATCCGCATAGTCAGTACGGCCAGGATATCCAAATACTATAGGGATGTTGAAGGGTACCGCCTCAAGGCGGAAAAGTTGTGGGAACACTCCGTGGGAGTGGCCCTGATGTCTCGCATCCTCTCAGAGAAGATTTACGGCCGTGAAGAACCCTGGCTTTTCACGACGGGTCTGTTGCACGATATAGGGAAAAATGTTCTTGGAGAATTTGTGAATGAATCCTTCCAGAAGGTCATGAGTCTGGTTTCGGACGAGAAATATTCGTTTCTTGAAGCGGAGCAGGAGATCCTCAGTATTAATCATGCGGAGGTAGGGGGCAGGATTGCGTCATTATGGTGCTTTCCTCAGGAAATGATCGATGCCATCACCCATCATCATCGACCTGATTTGATGGAAGAGGGCGATAACACCGGTGCACACCTTATCTGCCTTGCGGATAAGGTCTGCATGATGATGGGAATCGGTGGCGGGGGTGCGGACGATTTAGCCTACCGGGGACTGAAGGGAGCGATGGAGAAATTCAAGATTCACCACAGAGAACTTGAGGTGAGTATGATTCGCCTGTCTGATGAGATTGAAAAGGCGAAAGAACTGTTTAAGCTGGTTTAATACAAGAGAATTACTGGAGATTGACGGGGAGGGTAACGCCCCCTGTCGGTTTTGAAGGACAAGGAGTGGTCATGGCATTCAATATATTAATCGTTGATGATTCACGTTCAATGAGATCAGTCATCAAAAAGGTTATTTCCATGTCCGGGTTTAAGGTGGACCAATGTCTTGAAGCTGAGAACGGAAGAGAGGCCCTGGATCTGTTGTCTTCACACTGGGTGGACATCATTCTCTCGGATATCAATATGCCGGTGATGAGCGGATTTGAGATGCTGGAAGTGTTGGGGAAGGACAGCCTTCTGGGGAGTATTCCCGTTGTAGTGATAAGTACGGAAGGCAGGGAAGAGCGCATGCGGGATGCCTTTGCACTCGGGGCAAAGGGTTTCGTCAAGAAACCGTTTTTGCCCGAGGATATCAAGAGAGTGCTTTATGAAGTCATAGGGGTGGATGATAATGGAGAGTATGGAGACAATGAAGGAGATGATGGAGACCTCGATTTTTGAGGTCTTCGAGAAGATGTTTTACGTATTTCTCGAACATGACGGTGTCGAATGTCCCGATTATGATGCGGAAGCGCTCGTCAGTTTCAGCGGTTCCATGAATGGAAAAATGAAGCTTCTCCTTTCAGAGAACGTAATAAAGGTTATGGTAAAGAACATGCTCAATCTGGATGAGGAGGACATTACGGACAGAGAGGTAGAGGATTGTTCGAAAGAGGCCGTGAATATGACATGTGGAAATTTTCTTGCAAAACTGGGTGATACGGAACGGTTTGATCTTTCCATACCGTCCTTTATGAAACCTCCTCAGTCTGTTTTGTGCCGGAGTGATGATACGATCCGCCTGAATCTTATTTCAGATGAGGGGGAAGTGGGAGTGATCATGCAGATATCCCCCAAAGATACCTAAGACGGGATTCCTCATAATGGTTTGAAAGGACCTGTCGAAAAATCAGGAGAAGATGAACCGTTTCATAAACCGACTATACAGAAGAGGTATGTATCATTGAAAAAAATACGAGTATTGATCGTTGATGATTCCGCGATCGTGCGAAAGGTTTTTTCAGAGGAGCTTTCGAAGTTCTCTGACATCGAGATCATAGGGACGGCCCCCGATCCCTTCATTGCCAGGGACAAGATCGTACATCTCAAACCCGATGTGATCACCCTCGATATAGAAATGCCAAAGATGGACGGATTGACCTTTCTGAGGAAACTGATGAAATTTTATCCTCTTCCCGTTGTTATAGTCAGTTCCCTTACCCCAAAGGGGGGCAAGATGACGCTTGAAGCGCTGGATTACGGTGCGGTGGAAGTGATCGGAAAACCGAGCGGTTCTTACAGCGTCGGGAACATGAGTGATCAACTGGCAGACAAGATCAGAGCAGCATC
>CAZOHQ010000044.1:7051-10596 GCA_964579455.1 uncultured Syntrophaceae bacterium
AGTGAGGGTGACCAAGAGAAGTGTCGGACAGGGTCCTGAAACAGCCAGGTCCGAACCGATCAAGGCCCTCAGCAAGACCACCAACAAGGTTGTCGCTATCGGTGCCTCCACCGGCGGGACGGAGGCGTTGAAGAATGTCCTGATCAATATGCCCGTAAACGCACCGGGAATCTTGGTGGTGCAGCATATGCCGGCCAACTTTACCAAGTCTTTTGCGGACAGAGTGGATGAACTGTGCCAGATCAATGTCAAGGAAGCGAAGGACAACGATTCCGTGATACAGGGGAGCGCTTTGATAGCGCCGGGCAACTTTCACATGATACTCAGAAGGAGCGGTGCCCGCTATTATGTGGAAATCAAGGATGGTCCCATGGTTCATCACCAGCGCCCGGCTGTTGATGTCCTGTTCAAATCAACCGCCAGGTATGCCGGGGCAAATGCCATCGGGGTTATTTTGACCGGTATGGGATCGGACGGCGCAGAAGGGCTTCTTGAAATGAAGAAGGCGGGGGCGCAGACGATAGGACAGGATGAAAAGACGTGCGTCGTGTATGGAATGCCGAAGGAAGCAGTAAAACTGGGTGCGGTGGACAAAGAGGTGCCGCTGAATCGGATTACAAACGAAATCATAAGGATAGTGTGATCTATGGAATACGATAACGTAATCAATCTTATCAATGATATCGCATCAAACTTCATGGTCCTTGATGGCCAGGAGATTGATGTGCCCGCGGCAGGAAAGCTTCTCAATCAACTGGAAGAGGTTATCAAGGAGGCTGAGACTCAGGAGATGAAACCCCTGAAGCGAGTGGCTACGGGTATTACTGTCCTTCTCGAAAAGATAGTTCTCAACGTCGTCGAGCAGAAGGATGGGGACCGTGCCTTTGGAGAAGGCCTGATCAAGATGCAGGAGATCAGCAACAGCTTCAAAAACAAGGGGAGCTATGACGAAGACATCGAAGAATATATGCAATCCCTTGCCCATCTGATCGGGTTCACTCTGGAAGCGGAAGAGAACACGGTCACTGAAAACGACGCAAGCACGGCACAGGAGGAATCTCCTCCTGAAACCGGTGGAGTAGAGGAGAAGTTTGAGGTTCAGGATGAGTCGCTGTTGAAGGATTTCATTACCGAAGCCCTCGAATACATAGATGAAATAGAAGTAAATATTCTGAACCTTGAACAGGATCCCGGGAATACGGAATACGTCAATGCCATATTCAGACCGTTTCACTCGATAAAAGGGGTGGCGGGATTTCTTGATTTAAAAGAGATTCGTGATCTTGCACATGCCTTGGAAGATCTTCTCGACAGGGTAAGAAGTAATGAACTGTCCGTAAATTCTTCCCTTATCGATATCGTTCTCGATGGCGCGGATATCCTGAAGGAAATGATAATAGGTCTCAAGGAGGTCCTTGACGGAGAGCGGGACGCACCTGTGGCACGCGATATTTCTCAATTAAAGCACAGGATCGAAACTATCGATCAGACGATTGATTCCGAAGACCAGGTAAAGAAGGTGGGGGCTATCCTTGTTGAGGATGGGGTCATAACGGAGGACGTATTGGAGGACTCTCTTAAGATTGCCGAGGGGCCTTCCCCTCGCAAGATTGGAGAAATCTTGATTAAAGAGGGTAAAGCGACACCGAAACAGGTAACCGGTGCTTTGCGAAAACAGGCAACCCATGCTGCGGATGCCGACACGATCAGAGTAGAGGTGAGCAAGCTGGATGACCTGATAGATATGATCGGTGAACTGGTTATTACCCAGGCTATGATAAGGCAGAATTCCGTCGTGCAGGAAAGTAAGGATGAAAAGCTGGGCAGACATATTTCGCAGATTGCCAGTATTACGTCGGAGCTTCAGAGGACATCAACAAGCCTGAGGATGGTGCCCATCAAACAGACATTCCAGAGAATGGCACGCCTGGTGAGAGACCTGACCAGGAGCGCCCGGAAAATCGCGACCGTAGAGATGATAGGGGAAGATACGGAAATAGACAGGAACATGATAGAGGAGATCTACAATCCCCTTGTCCACATGGTCCGGAATTCCGTGGATCATGGGATAGGAACTCCGGAGGAACGGGTTAAGCTCGGAAAACCCGAAGCGGGGCTGATCCAGCTCAAGGCCTACCATAAAGGGGGCAATATCGTCATTGCAATAACCGACGACGGCATGGGACTGAACAAGAATAAAATACTCAAGCGGGCTGTAGAAAAAGGAATTGTGAAGGAGACGGATACCCTGTCGGATAATGAAATATATAAGCTGCTGTTTCTGGCTGGTTTTTCAACCGCTGAGCAGGTTACGAATATCTCCGGCCGCGGGGTTGGCATGGACGTCGTAAAACAGGCCGTAGAAAAACTGCGCGGCAAGATAGAGGTCAGCAGTGTCGAAGGGGAGGGTTCCACGTTTGCCTCGTTCTTCCCTTTGACAATGGCGATTATCGACGGGATGATCGTCAGGGTCGGTAAGGAAAAATATATTATTCCCGCCACTGCGATACGTCAGCTGTTGCGTCCTGTGCGTGAGTCCTATAGCAATGTGGTGGGGAAAGGAGAGATGCTGAATGTGATGAACAACCTGCTGCCGCTGGTGAGGTTACATGAGATTTTTGACGTAAAACCGGATCGCGAAGATCCCTGGGACTCTTTAGTCGTCGTTGTCGAAGCGGAGAGCAGGTCCAAATGTCTCCTCGTGGATGAGGTGATTGGAAAGGAAGAAGTCGTGATAAAGGGACTTGGTGCCGGGTTAAGAAACATCAAAGGTGTTTCAGGAGGAGCAATATCGGGGGATGGCAATATCGCTCTCATACTGGATCCGGGGAGCTTGTTTGCGTTGAGCGAATCATAGGTGAAGGCATACCCGAAAGCTACTATGGGAATTACCTCCGGTATCTCTTGTTGTGACCGGGGTTCTGAGGGGTGTGTGTCACACAGGTAAAAAGAAGGATACATTTAATATTCAGGAGATTGTTGTGGATAAAAATATCAAGATACTGATCGTTGACGATTTTGGCACCATGAGGAAGGTGATCCGGAACCTTTTAAAACAGAGTGGGTATACCAACATCGTCGAGGCTGAAGATGGTGCGGTGGCTTTCAAAGAGCTCAAGTCACAAAAGATAGATTTTGTGATCTCTGACTGGAATATGCCGAATATGACGGGTTATGAGCTTTTAAAGGCGGTCAGGGCGGACGATGATCTGCCGAGGGTGCCTTTTCTCATGGTTACTGCTGAGGCCCTGCAGGACAACGTTGTACAGGCGGTCAAGGCAGGTGTTGATGACTATATCGTGAAACCCTTTACCGCGGAGGTGCTGGGTGCAAAGATAGAAAAAATAATCAAAAAGTATACCGTACAGTAAAAATAACGGGAAGGAAGATGAAAATGGATGTTCAATATATCAACCCCTTTTTAGAGGGGACTGTCAATGTCTTGACAACAATGGCCTTTGTCGAACCGAGGGTGGGAAAACCGTTCATCAAGAAGGATCGTATAGCCAGAGGGGATATTTCGGGGATAATCGGTCTGACGGGGG
>CAZOHQ010000045.1:0-3152 GCA_964579455.1 uncultured Syntrophaceae bacterium
GATTTTAGTCAAAGTCCTGGAATCGGCCTGCAGAGCCCCCTCGGCGATGAATACTCAGCCCTGGGAATTTACGGTTATAACGGGTGCCGCTCTTGACAAACTGAGGTCGGCCATTGTTGATAAATTACACAGAGTCGAGCCGATGGAGCCGGAGCTCCAGGTTGTCAGTTGGTCCAATGACAGTATCTACAGGACACGCCAGATTGAACTGGCCAAGACACTCTTTAAACTCATGGATATCCCCCGAGAAGATCTACAGAAAAGATTGGTATGGCTGGAGAGAGGTTTTCGTTTTTTTGATGCTCCGGTGGGTATTCTTCTTCTGACTGATACATCACTCAGCGAAACCGGACCCCTGCTCGATATCGGGGCGGCGATGCAGAATCTTTGCCTGGCCGCGCTCAACTTCGGCCTCGGTACCTGCATTGAGGATCAAAGTGTGCTGTATCCGGAAGTATTAAGAGAAATTACAGGAGTTCCGGACAACAAGAGGATCCTTATGTCGATTGCCATCGGATACCCCGATTGGGACTTTCCTGCCAATGATATATCGACCGGTCGTGAAGCCCTCGATAATAATACGCACTGGATAGGGTTCTAAACGATCATTCCCGTATACGCGGGAACCTGGCGCATGCATCAATGTGGAATGGGAACCGCAGCACCGCGCCGCCTTTTAAAATCGGATCGTCGCTACGTTCCCATCCCTACAGAGACACCGTACCTCTTTAGTGCGGTCCCAGGTTATAAAAACCTGAGAAAAAATCTTCACCGGCGGGGACATCCACCGGCTTGCTTGTAAGAATAGCCTCTATTTTACCGAAGTATTTCGGAAATTCCGTATCAAGCCAGAATTCCGCCGACAGGACCTTCCCGTAGTAAAAGGCCGCTTCTTTATTATTTCTGAGCATTTCCCGCAATGCGGTACCGGAAACATCGCCCGTCAATGCCGACAGCTTCGGTTTCGTGAGCGAAAGGCCCCACAGATGCATCCACGCCAGCGCAATGTCAAAGATGGCTTTTCTCAGGGGATCCACATGGATGAGGAGGGGAAGAAACTCTCCCGACGCCATCAGCGCTTTCATATATTCAACCACTTTGTCCAGTTCCAGCAGACCCTTCTCAACAGAGTCGATGTACCGTTGGTCAACGACACCTCTGGAGAGCTCTATGGTATCATGCACACGCTCTTTGAAAACCCCATAATTGTATTGATCTCGATTCATGAGTATCTTTCTCATGACGAGATCAAGGGATTGTATCCCGTTTGTCCCCTCGACGATGGAAATGGATTTCGAATCGACGGTAAATTGCGACACGGGATATTCGGAACAGTATCCGTATCCTCCATGAACCTGAATGGCTTCGGCCATAATCGACCAGACCATATCGGAGTTACCCGCCTTTGCCAGAGGAACAAGGAACTCGACGAGGGCCTTTGCCTGGCGGGCGGCATCCCCTTCAAGATTATGCTGATAGTCGATGTTCTGGGCAATATAATATGAGAGCATTCGCTCGCTCTCAATGTAGGACTTCATCCACAGGAGCATCCTCATGACATCGGGATGCCTGATAATGGGAACTTTTTCAGCCGAGGCATCAAACATCTGGGTCACGTGAGGACCCTGAATTCTTGTGTGGGCATAATCGACGGCCTGCATATAGGCGGCAGTAGAACCGCCCAGTGCCATGAGGCTGACCTCGAGACGGGTCTCGTTGAGCATCTTGAACATGATATTCATCCCCCTGCCCCGCTCTCCCAAGAGGTATCCCACGCACATATCGTTGTCTCCGAAGGACATGGAACAGGTGGGTGATCCATGGGCCCCCATTTTTTCCTCGATGCCGGCGCAGTACACGTCGTTTCTCTCTCCCAGGGAATCATCGTCATTAATCAGGTATTTGGATACCAGAAAGAGCGAAATCCCCTTGGTCCCCGGAGGATCACCCTCAATCCGCGCCAGCACAGGATAGATTATCTGCTCGGTCATGTTCTGATCACCGTTTGTGATAAAACACTTCTGACCGCAAATTCGATAGGAACCATCGGGCTGTTCGACGGCCTTCGTTTTCAGGGCGCCTACATCTGACCCTGCCTCAGGTTCCGTGAGGCACATGGTCCCTCCCCATTCGCCCGAGAGAAGTTTGGAAACATAGCGTTTTTTCTGCTCTTCTGTTCCACAGCTTTGAATCATATAAGCCCCGCCGTGATTGAGCATGAAAAGGAGCATCAGGGCGCCACCGGCACCGCAAAATATTTCGAAGCAACTCGACTGAATGACCAGGGGCATACCCATGCCGCCTATTTCCGGATCATCGGAGATAGATAAAAATCCCGCGTCAATCAGGGCCCGCACAGCCGCCTTGTATCCGGGAGGAACCGTCACCGACTTTGTTTCCCTGTCATAGGAGCACCCTTCCTTATGTCCCCCTGTATTGGCCGGAAAAACCTGATCCGCGGCGATCTTTTCAGCGAGCCGCAATGTTTCCTCATACACGGCCCTGTCAAATCCCTCATATCGGGGCATGTCACTCATTTTTTCAATTTCAAGAAATTCAAAAAGAGCAAATTCGATATCCCTCATGTCAAGTAAATACTTCTGCGCCACAATACATTCCCCCTTTTACAGTTATTTGTTTTTTACCTTTGAAAAATGATTGAATGAGTGAAAAAAAGTCACCGGAGAAAACCACAAAGGCCTGATTCCGATTATGCACATTACTGGTCGTCTCAAGTGAAGGCGCATCAAGATTGCCGATCGAGTGCGCGTTTGGTCAGGTTTAGAGTTCCGAAACTCTTTTTGGTCATGATGCAGGCGTGGAACAGGGCTTCGTCAAAGAGTTCCTCCTGCGGGACTACCGTACTGACAAGGCTGATTCCCTCAGCCTCTTCTCCTCACACCGTACGCCCCGCGAGAATACCCTCGATTGCCCGGACAAGTCGCACATGCCGGGGATAATAAGAACACCCCAGCCCCCCCCGAAAGCCAGATAGGCACAAAAAACATCAGCCCAAATACAATATTCAGCTTAAAGATAATAAGAGTTATTTATATATTACTATCCACAAAAATTATATTGAAACTACACGTAGAATGGGGGATTTTGGCCCTTTTCCTCATGCTAACCAGGTTAAGTATTTATTAAAAATT
>CAZOHQ010000045.1:3162-10522 GCA_964579455.1 uncultured Syntrophaceae bacterium
CAAAAGACGTGTCAGAACACGCTTCCGGCGACCCTGATAAGACCCTCCTTTTTCGCGGGGGGGAGTATAAGGAAAACGACCCTGTGAGTCAATGAAATAATGGCAATAACACATAGGTTTTGGGGTATCGATGATCAAAGATAAACGAGAAGATTAAGTGATTTATTACTGCCGCAAGCAACCCTCCGACCGAACCGGCATTGGAAACTCTCGACAAATATTGATCCATATAAAACAAATCTTGTGATATACCGCTTTGTACGCTTGACGGATTCGAAGAAAATCTCTTCGGCCTGTCATCCGGACGAGTCGGGATGAGAAACCGCTACTCCGTTCGCTTCCCGGGGATACGACATATGATGAATATTTCACAACTCCTGAAAAAGACAGCGTCCGGGTTTGGCGCTGAAGGATTACCCACACCCGGACTGGATGCGGAAGTACTGCTCGCATTCTCTATCGACAGAGAGCGTCATTTCCTGTACGCGCATCCCTCGAAAGAAATTCCCGAAGCAGAGATGGAGAGATTTCGCTCGCTGGTCGCGAGGAGGATGAAGGGGGAACCGGTTGCCTATATCACCGGAAGCAAGGAATTCTGGTCGCTGGGTTTTGAAGTCACTCCGGATGTACTGATACCGAGACCGGACACAGAAATTCTGGTCGAGGAGATCCTGAAGCTCTTCGATCAGGAAAGAGCGAAGAGAATCAGAATATTGGAGATCGGCACCGGAAGTGGGGCAATCAGCGTCGCGCTTGCGTCCGAATTGAAAAATGTATCCATCACAGCTACGGATTTTTCGCCGAAGGCCCTTGCGGTTGCGGAGAAAAACGCTGTGAGCAATAACGTGGGTGAAAAGATTTCCTTTGTATGCGGGGATATGTTCGAATCGGTTGAGGGAACATTTGATATCATCGTCTCAAATCCGCCATATATTTCTGAGTGCGAATTCGAAGTGCTCGATCCGGAGGTCAGAGAGTTCGAACCCCGCCGGGCTCTCGTTGCCGGCCCCGAAGGCACGGAGTTTCACCGGATACTTGTCCGGGATGGAGAGCGCTTCATGGAGAAGGGGGGACGGCTTGTCATGGAAATTGGGGCGGGTCAGAGATCAGCCTTAGAAAAAATGCTGAAAGAGAAAGATTACTGTGATATTTATTTTGGATTAGATTATGCAGGAATAGAGCGAGTCGCTCTTGCGAGAAAGAGGAGATCACCAGTTGGATAAAATTATCATACATGGCGGGAAAAGGCTTGCAGGCGATGTCCGCATCAGTGGCTCGAAGAATGCCGCTCTTCCTGTTATCGTGTCTTCACTCCTTACGGACGGGTGGAATACCTTCCACAACGTTCCCGATCTTGCGGATATCAGAACCACCAAGAAACTCCTGACCGGCTTTGGTGTGGAGATTGAAGGGGGTGAGACACTCAGGATCAATGCGGGTGGAATCACCAGTTGCGAGGCCCCCTATGATCTTGTCAGGACGATGAGGGCCTCGATTCTTGTTCTCGGACCGCTCGTGGCACGGATGGGCAGGGCTCGCGTTTCTCTTCCGGGGGGATGCGCCATAGGCGCCAGACCGGTAAATCTGCATCTGAAGGCCCTTCAGACTATGGGGGCGGAGATAGATCTTCACGACGGATATGTGGAAGCCCGGGCCTCCAGACTGAAGGGTGCCACGATATATTTCGATATATCGACGGTAACGGGCACAGAGAACATCATGATGGCCGCCTCGCTGGCCAAGGGGTCTACGGTGCTTGAAAATGCGGCCCGGGAGCCGGAGATCGTAAATCTTGCCGACGTGTTGAAGGGCATGGGAGCAAAGATCAGAGGCGCGGGGACTGATGTAATTGAAATCGAAGGGGTCAAGACTTTACGGCCGGTTGAAGCGGATATCATTCCTGACAGGATTGAAGCGGGGACATATATGATAGCAACGGGGCTCACCGGGGGGGATGTAAATATCCTTGGGTGCCGCCCGGATCACCTTGACGCGGTCATAATCAAATTAAAAGAAACCGGCATGAAGATCACCCCCATACATGGAGGCCTCAGGGTTGTGGGCTCCCGTGATATAACCAGCGTGGATGTAAAAACGCTTCCCTATCCCGGCTTTCCCACGGATCTTCAGGCGCAGATCATGGCCCTGGTGTCCATAGGGGGAGGAATCGGCGTCATTAAAGAGACGGTATTTGAAAACAGATTCATGCATGTGAATGAACTGATACGAATGGGGGCTGACATAGCGGTTGACGGTAACAGTGCCATTGTCAGGGGTGTTTCCGGGCTGAGCGGCGCCCCGGTGATGGCGACGGACCTGCGGGCCTCCGCTTCTCTTATACTTGCCGGTCTGGTGGCCAAAGGCACGACCGAAATTTCCAGGGTCTATCATATAGACAGGGGGTACGAGCATATTGAAAAAAAGCTCTCTTCCCTCGGAGCTGATATAGGGAGGGTTACGGAATAACGTGAAGGTTATAAGCACAGATGAACGTTCATTCGGGGGGGAACTCGATCGCATAAAAAACAGGCGGATTTCCGTCCCCGAGGCCGTGGAGGAGGTAGTAGCCCGAATTCTGAATGACGTGGAGGCCAGGGGAGATGATGCGCTCTTTGAGTACACCGAAAAGTTTGACGGGATTCTACTCAACTCGCGTACCGTCGAGATTTCTGCGGATGAGACAGAAGCGGCATTTCGTGAAGTCAGTGCCGATGATCTGGATATTCTCACGTTCTCCGCCGCACGAATAGAAGCATTTCACAGGCGACAGATTGAAGCGTCATGGACGTATTCCGATGACGATGGGATAGAACTCGGACAGATAGTACGCCCCCTTGAACGTATCGGCATATATGCGCCGGGTGGTCGCGCGCCTTATCCATCAACGGTATTAATGGCCGCGGTGCCTGCCAGGATCGCGGGTGTCGGAGAAATCGTACTGGTAACTCCCGCGAGAAATGAGCATGTGCATCCTCTGATACTCGTTGCCGCGAGGCTGTCCGGTGTGGACCGAATATTCATGATAGGCGGCGCTCAGGCCATAGGAGCGCTTGCCTTCGGCACACAGTCCGTTCCGCGAGTGGACAAAATAGTCGGTCCCGGGAATATTTACGTGGCCACCGCGAAGAGGATGGTGTATGGAAAAACCGGAATAGACATGATAGCGGGCCCCAGTGAGATCGTTATCATTTCCGATGGAACGACAGAACCGGACGTGGTGGCCACCGATCTCCTGTCTCAGGCCGAGCACGACCCGATGGCCGGTGCTATTCTCCTTACGCCAAACAGAAAATTTGCCCACAAGGTGGCCGCCGAGACCACAAGACAGGCAAAAGAACTTGCAAGCCCCACAGCCACGGAGGCACTGGAGAATTATGGCGCGGCCATCATCACCGCGAACATGGATGAGGCGATAGAGATTGCGAACAGCCTCGAGCCGGAACATCTTGAACTGGCAGTGGAAAAACCCAAGGATCTCCTGGACAAAATAACGAACGCCGGGGCGGTATTCCTCGGGTCCAACACCCCGGAGGTTCTGGGGGATTACATCGCGGGCCCGAATCATATCCTTCCCACCGGTGGAACGGCGAGATTTTCTTCACCCCTCGGGGTCTATGATTTTATCAAAAGGATGAACATATTGTCCTTTTCGGGAAGAGCCCTTGAAAAGTATGGCGAAAAGGCGGTCAGATTTGCCGATATTGAAGGTCTTGAAGCACATGGAAAGGCGATTATGACAAGACTTCATAAGACGACTGTAAAAAACTCTTGACAAAAAGCGCATGGTCGCCTAAGTCACCCAGATGATAAGCACGGGTACCAACGTATGTGCTCGGTACTGATTGGCAGACCGGAAATTATTGAGCGGGCGTAATTCAGGGGTAGAATGTCAGCTTCCCAAGCTGAATGCCGTGGGTTCGAATCCCATCGCCCGCTCCAATCTTTTTGGTTGCAAAAAAAATCTTGCTGTGTTATCAGCTAACAAGAAGTGGGCTTTGCCCACTTTTTTTATTTTTGATGGTGCACAATGGATAGTTCGAGTCGATCATATCGCGAAAAAATAATAGAACTGGTTGAACCGGTTCTCGAGTCCGAGGAAATGGAACTCGTCGACGTCGAGTGCCTTAAGAGACAATCCGACTGGATGATCAGGATCTATATGGACAAAGAAGGAGGGGTGGGTCTCGATGATTGCGCCCTGATAAGTGGTGAGGTAGGTGACCTTCTCGATGTGCATGAGACGCCTCCCGGTCCCTTTAATCTGGAAATATCATCACCGGGCCTTGACCGTCCCCTTGTGCGTGACAAAGATTTTATAAAGTACGCAGGGCACAGGGTCAAGATTAGCGTTGCTGAAAAGATTGAGAAAAAAAGAAACTTCAGAGGAAAGCTGGTCGACTTTGTTGAAAAAAACGGAGAAAAGGTCCTGGTTGTAGATGTGGAAGGGAAGATTTATAATATACCACGGGATATAGTAGTAAAGGCAAATCTTCAATACGAATTTTAGCTCGGAGGGTCAGTAGCATGTTGCCAGATCTTAAACGTCTCATCGAACAGATGGGAAAGGAAAAGGGCATAAACAGGGAAATCATTATAGACGCGCTGGAAACGGCTGTCTTGACTGCTGCACGGAAAAAACTTGGAGCAGATCTGGACCTTGAAGTATCCTACAATGAGGAAGCGGGAGAAATAGAGACCTTTCTGTTCAAAACCGTGGTGGAACATGTCCTGAATTCCGACACGCATATATCCTTGGAAGATGCGCGTGAAACCCTGGATGAAGATGCGGAGCTCGGAGACAGCCTCGGGATAAAGATAGAAACTGACACCTTCGGCAGAATAGCTGTTCAGACAGCCAAGCAGATTATAATCCAGAGGGTCAAAGATGCCGAGCGTGACAATGTTTACGAGGAATACAAAGACAGGAAAGGTGACCTTGTCAATGGTTTCG
Organism: uncultured Syntrophaceae bacterium; assembly: GCA_964579455.1. Classification (GTDB taxonomy): domain Bacteria; phylum Desulfobacterota; class Syntrophia; order Syntrophales; family UBA2210; genus UBA2210. Next base: position 8,114 of record CAZOHQ010000045.1, read on the forward strand.
TGCAAAGATTTGAGGGGGGAAGCATAATCGTAAGCCTCGGCATGTCGGAAGGTGTAATCCTTCCTTCTGAGCAGATCAAGAGGGAATCGTTCAGGAGAGGTGAACGGATACGGGCATATATATATGACGTGAAGAAGGTATCCAAAGGCCCCCAGATACTGTTATCCAGAACACATCCCGGTTTTATCAGGACACTCTTTGAAATGGAGGTCCCTGAAATATCCGAAGGTCTTATAGATATTGTCAATATAGCACGGGAACCGGGAAACAGAACCAAGATATCTGTAAAGTCAGTGGATAAAGACATTGATCCGGTCGGAGCGTGTGTGGGAATGAGAGGATCGCGGGTGCAGGGTGTTGTGCAGGAACTTCGGGGAGAAAAAATAGATATTGTTCCCTGCTCAGATGATCCCGTGAGATATGTATGCAACGCCCTGTCTCCGGCCAAGGTTGACAGGGTGTACATGGATGAAGAGTCCAGGACCATGGAGGTCATCGTGCCGGATGACCAGCTTTCTCTGGCTATTGGCAGGGCCGGTCAGAATGTCCGGCTGGCAGCCAGGCTCACCGGATGGAGAATTGATGTCAAAAATGAGACCGGCGTGGCGGAAGAGGAAAAAGAAGGGTACGAATCACTCATGCAGATAGCCGGCATTGGTGAGCATACAGCCAATCTTCTCTATGAAGAGGGATATAAGGGTATTGCGATGGTGGCTTCGGCGGAACCCGATGCGCTCAGTTCCATGAAGGGAATCAGCCAGAAGAAAGCCATCGACTGGATTGAAGAAGCAAAGAAAATGATTGGTAAATAAAACAGCAAGAATCTATCCGGAGATAGTTAAAAACTGTTGGCACACTATCGACAAGGCAATCAGGAGTTTCAATGATGTCCAAAACAAGAGTCTACGAGTTGGCCAAAGAGCTTGGCGTAGATAATAAAGATTTGATCGCGCGATTAGAGAAACTCGGGATAGCCGTCAAGGCCCCTTCCAGTTCCCTTGAAGAGGGCGATGTTGAAATGGTGCGGAGGGAGTTCGTGCTGGGCGAGAAAAACACAATCGTAGAAGAACGTGTCAAGAAGACGGTCATCAGAAGAAGAGCGATTCGGCAGGATTTGCCCGAGATTGAGGAAGCCTCTGATGAGCTTCAACCTGAGACAGAGCCGGAAGAACCGATACAGGAACCGGAAAAAGAACCGGTGGAGATTTCAGAGGAGGCCGTTCCGGCAGAAGACAAAGAGAAAGAAAAGCCGGATGAGGAAAAAGAAAAAAGTGCCGCTCCGTTAATAAGGCCACGTAAAACCCTGATAAAAATCGTCCGCGCAGCCCCGAAAAAAGAACCGAAGATAATACCTCCGAAAGTGGAGGTCGCTCCCCAGAGAGAAAAGAGGACGCCGCCACCTCCACCTCGAGAGATCAAACCCGTGCGCGAGAAGGATAAAAAAGAGCCGGCACCGACACCTGAACCTGCACATAAAGCGAAGCCAAAAAAAACCGTTGCAATACAGATAGACAAGGAAGATCGACGCAAAAAGGTCTTTATCCAACAACGTGTCTTTAAAAAAGCGAAACGATCAAAAGACGGGAAAACCGCGCAAGAACGCCGGAGTTGGAAAGAGGATAAGGCTCCTACTACCCGGATGAAAACGACGGAAATTACAACCCCCAGGGCGATAAAGAGAAGGATAACGATAGAAGATGCCATAAGAATAAGCGATCTCGCTAAGAAAATGGGCATTAAGGCTGGTGAGTTGATCACCAAGCTTGTCTCTCTGGGTATGATGGTTACAATTAATCAGTCGATAGATTTCGATGCCGCGACCCTCGTTGCAGGTGAATTCGGATATCAGGTGGAATCCGGCAAAGCCGATTATGAAGATATCATGCACCGGGACGAACCGCTGCCTGAAAATCTTTTGCCGAGGGCTCCCGTGGTGACTATCATGGGTCATGTTGATCATGGCAAGACATCGCTTCTGGATGTTATACGGCAGACTAATGTTATCGATGGGGAATCTGGTGGCATCACCCAGGCGATAGGTGCTTATCATGTGCGTATCAACGAAAAGGATATCGTGTTTATCGATACGCCGGGACATGAGGCCTTTACGGCAATGAGGGCGAGGGGGGCCCAGGTGACGGATGTTGTGGTGCTTGTGGTTGCCGCCGATGACGGCGTTATGGATCAGACGGTTGAGGCGATCAATCATTCCCGGGCCGCCGGTGTCCCCATCATCGTTGCGGTCAATAAGATCGACAAGGCAAACGCCGACCCGGAAAGGATAAAACAGCAGCTTGCTGACTTCGACCTTGTTCCCGAGGCATGGGGCGGGGACACCATCTATGCGGAGGTTTCGGCGAAACAAAAAACGGGAATCGAGGAATTGATGGAATTGATTCTTCTCCAGGC
>CAZOHQ010000046.1:0-6047 GCA_964579455.1 uncultured Syntrophaceae bacterium
GTCGATAAAATGGCATTCGATACGCTGCTGGACACGCTTCGACAGTCCGGTGCATGTTCCTTCGATCTGATACTGAGTTCGGATGAGGCGATGAGAGCTGAAATTGTCGGGATAGCCGTCTGCAATGGCGCGAATAAGGCCTGGTATATACCCCTGTCTCACACGGGCGGAGGGGTGCAGGAACAGCTTCCCGCGGATATGACGATGGAGCGTTTGGCGCCGCTTTTTTCCGATGACAGCCTGAAGAAATATGGACATGATCTCAAGGAGGCGTATCTTGTCCTGTCACGGAGGGGAATTGCGCTGAAGGGGTGTGCCTGTGATGTCATGGTGGCGTCGTATGTCCTTGATCCCTCCAGGCGCGGGTATGGTCTGACGGATGTGGTACAGGATCACCTCGGCCGTACCATTGCTTCCCCAAAAGACCTGATGGGAAGCGGGGTAAAGTCTCTCCGGTTTCAGGATGTGCCTCTGGAAGATGCAGCACAATACGCGTGTCGCCGGGCGGATTGTATCTTCAGGCTCGCGCCTCTCCTGGATGAGAAGATTGAGGAGGCAGGGCTGAAAAACCTCTTCCGTGATGTGGAGATGCCCCTTGTCGGCGTGCTTGCCTCGATGGAAAGAGAGGGGGTCCTTCTTGATGGTAACCTTCTGGGAGAGATGTCACACCAGCTTGGAGAACTGCTCGGTGTCTCTGAGGAGAAGATATACCGTCTTGCTGGCGAACAGTTCAATATCAATTCACCGAAACAGTTGCAGACCATACTGTTTGACAGGCTCTCCCTCCCCCGGGGGAGGAAAACAAAGGCGGGCTACTCGACGGATGTGGATGTGTTGACAAATCTCGGGAGATCGTATGAACTCCCGGCCCAGATACTTGTGTTCCGCAGCCTGGCAAAACTAAAATCGACGTATGTCGATGCACTGCCGGCGCTTGTCAATCCGGAGACGGGGAGAGTACATACATCGTATAACCAGACGGTGACGGCGACAGGGAGGCTCTCCAGCAGCAATCCCAATCTCCAGAACATACCGATACGGACGGCCGAGGGGAAGAGGATACGTCAGGCCTTCATAGCGCCTGAAGGCTGCGAACTCGTGTCGGCTGATTACTCTCAGATAGAGCTTCGTGTCCTGGCGCACCTCTCCGGGGATGAACTGCTTATGAGTGCCTTTGAGTCCGGCGAGGATGTACATACAAAGACGGCCTCCGACATATTCGGCGTGTTTCCCGGGATGGTCAGCGAGGAGATGCGTCGGCAGGCAAAGGTGATAAACTTCGGTGTCATTTACGGAATGAGTCCCTTCGGCCTTGCCAGAGAACTGGGAATCAGCCAGAAGCGCGCGAAAGAGTACATAGATGAATATTTCTCCCGATTTTCCGGTGTTCGCAGGTTTATAGATGATACACTGATACGAGCCGGAGAAAGGGGATTTGTCACCACGCTCCTGAACCGGCGGAGATACATACCGGAGATCAACAGCGGGAATGCCCAGGTCCGCCAGTTTGCGGAGAGGACGGCCATCAACACCCCCATACAAGGGACGGCTGCCGATCTGATCAAGGTGGCAATGCTGAATATCGCGGGGAGGATGAAGGAGAAGACTCTGTCCGCGACTATGATTATGCAGGTACACGATGAATTGATTTTCGAAGTTCCCGTGCAGGAAAAGGAGGAGATTATGAGCCTTGTCAAACGGGAAATGGAAACAGTGATAACCCTGAAAGTGCCACTGAAGGTGGAGATCGCTTCCGGAAGAAACTGGGATGAGGCGCATTGAGTTTCTCCCGGGTCTAGGCCACCATCTGACATGATCGGGATGAACGTGAAAAGGGTGCGATTATGGACCGACTGGGTCAGTTTACCAATATCGGCACATTCAGGGCCTGTATGGTAGGACGGAGCTGGGCGATAAAAAAATAGTAAGGAGGAGGGAGATATGGCGATTGTAGAATGGAAGAAGGATGGGACGGTTGCGGTCATGACTATGAACAACGGCGAGAACAGGCACAATCCTGACTTCAACAGGGCTATCCTGAACGCCTTTGATGAGATCGAGAAGGACGAGACTGTCTCATCCGTGGTTCTCACATCAAGCGATCAGAAAAACTGGTCACAGGGTATCGATGTTGTATGGATGATGGACGCCATGAATAATAAGGAAACCCAGGCTATCAAGGATTTTTTGTATGGTCTGAACAGGATATTTACACGGATCCTGTACTTCCCGATGCCCGTGATCGCGTCCATGAACGGGCATGTCTTTGGAGATGGAAGCATCATGGCCTGTGCCTGTGATTTTAGATTTATGAAGGCGGACAGGGGATATTTTTGTTTTCCTGAGGTGGATATAAATATTCCCTTTATGCCGGCGATGCTCGCCATTATAAAGAAAGCGATCCCGTACTACAAACTTGAAGAGCTCGTGTACAGCGGGAAGAGAGCGACCGCTAAGGAACTGGAGGCAAGTCACGTCATTGTGACGGCATCCGAAAATGAAGAGACGCTCCTCCAAGACGCGATAGCGTTCGCGAGGACCTTCAACAAAAAGAGGGCGGTATTTGAACAGCATAAAAAGAGACTGCACAAGCATATCATTGAAATCATGGAGAGGGAAGACCCTGAGTTTATAGAACCCCTTAATATAATGGTCTGAAATGGAAAAGCGTACGGTTATTGTAGTCGGCGGCGGAGCGTCTGGCATGATGGCATCCGGACAGGCCGCCGGTATGGGTGCGGATACGCTGCTGCTTGAGAAGATGCACCGTCCCGGACGCAAGCTCGGCATCACGGGCAAGGGGCGGTGCAACCTCACCAATGTGGCTTCTCTTCCGGAATTTATTTCGCACTTCGGGTCCAACGGGATCTTTCTCCGGCAGGCTTTTCATCGTTTTTCGAATGATGACCTCGTGGCGTTCTTTGAGGATCTGGGTGTTCCCACCATTGTCGAGCGGGGGGGGCGGATATTCCCGGCAAGCGGACAGGCGAGAGACGTCATCGATGTCCTGACGGGATGGATGAGAAGGCAGGGAGTGAAGGTGCGGCAGGAAGTAACCGTGGATGGCCTGCTTATCGAAGGACGGAAGGTTTCTGGTGTGCGTGATTCCAGGGGAGAGACATATCCCGCTGGAGCCGTTATTATCGCGACAGGGGGCGTATCGTATCCCGCCACCGGTTCAACCGGAGACGGATACCGTCTGGCACAATCGGCAGGACATTCCATCGTGCCGGTTCGTCCCGCATTGATCCCCCTGGAGACAGGGGGCGATGTAGCGCCGCGGCTGCAGGGCCTGAGCATGCGTAACGTGAATGTCAGAGTCCTGGTTGACGGGAAAAAAAAGGATGAGGCGTTTGGAGAGATGCTCTTTACACATTTCGGTCTTTCCGGACCGGTCATCCTTTCCCTGAGCGGCAGGGTGACGGACGCGTTGAATCTGGGCGGCAGGGTGACCGTCTCCATTGATCTGAAACCCGCACTGGATGAACGCAAACTGGACGAAAGGTTGCTGCGCGATCTTGACGCCCATGGAAAACGCACGTTTAAAACGCTGCTCGAAGGCCTGCTTCCCGGCAAACTGGTACCTGTCTGTATGGAGCTTACTGAAATCCCCCCCGACAGGAGGGGCCATCAGATTACCGCGCGGGAGCGTGGGCGTCTGCGTGCATGGCTCAAGGACTTTCGCTTGGAGGTAAGCGGAACCCGCCCTCTATCCGAGGCCGTCATCACAGCGGGCGGGATACGGACAGAGGAAATAGAACCCCGCACAATGGCATCACGCCTTGTCGGCGGACTCTATTTCGCGGGAGAGGTGATGGATATAGATGCCGATACCGGAGGATATAATCTCCAGGCCGCCTTTTCCACCGGCTGGCTTGCCGGAAGATCGGCGGCGAGGCAATGAATTCAAGGGGTCAGGCACATTCAATGACAGGAAGATCCCGATAAGAATCCCGATGAGTCGGGACTATCCCGCGGGGGGTGTTGGAGGTGTTGCTCCGGAATCGATTCCTTCCGGGGCCGTCACTTCGGTTTGCTCGTGTACCTGAAATTTTCTCTTTTTGATCTCCTCCACGATCTCTTCCAAGGCTATCTTGGTGTCTTCATACGTTACCAAAATGGTGGATGTCGTGGAGTTCATCTTGAAATTAAGAACACCCTCTGTCTTCTTCAGGATAGAACTTATCCTGGCCCTGCCTGATCACCCCCAGCATCCGGAAACATTCAGGCGATATGTCCTTTCGGCGGCGATGGATGCCTGTGAAAGGAGCATAAGCATTGTGCACAGGAACATTGCGGTAATAATTTTCCTTGTAGTCATTCGTTACAGATCTCCCACGTTCTTAAGTATCTTCAGTTTTCCTTTGCTGATCATATTCGCCTTTGCCCCCTCCAGCCACGACATGAGGTATCTTTCTTCCTTCATCCTGAGGAGATAATCTTTAATGGAGTTTTTCTGTGCTTCCCATTCTTTTTCGTCCAATGTGCCCTCTTCTTTAAACTGTATTATAATATGCTTCCCGTCGACGAAGAATACGGTATCGGGGAGGGGCGCTTTTTCGGATATCTTGATGAGAGCTCCTTGCAGTTCCTGAGAGTAGCCGATCTTCGGTATGTCGGGACCAGGGAGAAATAAGCCGGTTTCCGATAATTCCAGACCGGTATCTTTGGAGAGTTTTACCATATCCGTTCCATTTTTCAGACGGCCAAGCATCTCTTCTGCTTTCTTCCTGCTTAACTTTATGGATTCAGTTTCTGTATAATTTTTTTGAACCTTCTTAACGACTTCCTTGAGGTCGGGGATATAAGAGGGTTTCAGTGATACCAGTTTGAATATATAGTGTCCCCTGCTGTCTGAAAAGACGCGCCCCAGATCACCCTCTTCCAGATTGAATACATATTCGGTCAGACCCTGAATACCGGCTAACGGACCGGAGGGGGGTGTGTCTCGGAAAAGTTCCGATGTCTCTATAGTGAGCCCCTTCTTCCCTGCATACTCTTCAAAATTTTCCTCTTGGTAGATCGTATCGTGTGTCTTCTTTGCCTCTTCAAAGGCCGCGTCAATACCCTTGATTGATTTCAATGTAGAGACAATGCTATCCCTTACTTCCGACAGGGGTTTTGTCTTTCCGTTATCTTCGAACTCGCCTGTGTTATAGTCGTAATATTCCTCTATCTCTTCGTCCGATATATTCGCAGCATCGGCGAAAGATTCTCCCTTGAAGGCAATGTACTCGATCACTGCGCCTTGAGGTATTCGGAACTCCTCACCATGTTCTTTCAGATACCTTGCAAGATCTTCTTCGGAGGGCTGGACTTTGACCTTGAGATTATCCGAAGCTACCGCTATGAAGTTTACATTGATCTTTCTGTTCTGCGTATTGTAGATATCGCGGACTTCTTTATCGGATACCTTTGCCGACTCCTTGATAAGCCTTTCCAGTTTTCCTGTCTTTAACGCCCTTCTCTGAATGGCCTCAAAATCCTCAGGGGTCATCCGCTGGGACCGAAGGGCTCTCTGGTACAGGGTATTGTCGAAGACGCCATTTCTCTGGAAGGCCGGATAGGAAATAATGGACGCCTTCAGTTCATCGTCGCTTACATCCAGTTTCAGATCATCGGCCTTTGACAGGATTATCGCCCGATTGATGAGATTGTCGAACGCCTGTTGCTTCGGGTTCATTTTTTTCAGCAGATCATCGGTAAGGTTGTCGCCATATCGCTGGCGATAGAAGTCCAGCAGGTTCTGATACTCCGTTCTGAATGCTGCGTAAGCTATCCGTGATCCGTTGATCTCCACAATGGTCTCGGTCTGCTGTCTTCCCCGCATGGATCCGAAGTAGAAGACAAAGACAATAACAATGATACCCAGCACGACCTTCATGAGCCAGTTTCTGGCATGTTTCCGCATTAATTGAAGCATATCTTAATGTTCTACCTTTCAATTTTGGTGGCCTTGTGAGTTCCGACGTGTCGGTATCGCTTTGCCTTCCAGTCTTGACTTTCTGCAAAATCGTCAATCTAACTGAGTGGCATTAGTAGTATAC
>CAZOHQ010000046.1:6057-10434 GCA_964579455.1 uncultured Syntrophaceae bacterium
ATTTTTTGAAGGAAGGCAAACAGCGGGAATTTGAGGCGAGCGGTATGTCCATTCTGACTTTGACAGACTTCCTGCAAATCCGTCACCGTTGGCGTCAGGACACATTTTTAATTGATTAGGTTGTTGAAATACTGTATAGGAAAGGGCCAATCATGATACATAAAGGGAGATTAGAGACTTGTTATTTGATTATATTCTGGGTTTAATATCGAACGATCTGGCTATTGATCTGGGGACGGCGAACACACTGGTTTATGTGAGGGGGAAGGGGATTGTCCTGGATGAGCCTTCGGTTGTCGCCGTGCACAGGGATTTAAGAGGAACGAAGAAGATCCTCGCCGTGGGAGCTGACGCGAAGAGGATGCTGGGAAAGACCCCCGGAAACATTGTGGCTATAAGGCCCATGAAAGGTGGTGTGATCGCTGATTTCGAGATTACGGAAGCGATGTTGCGGCACTTTATCCTTCGTGTTCACAATAGAAGGACCTTCGTGCGTCCAAGGATCATCATATCCATCCCTTCAGGTATTACGCCGGTTGAGAGGAGGGCGGTCAAGGAAACCGCAGAGTCGGCCGGGGCGAGAGAGGTATATCTTATCGAAGAGCCTATGGCTGCGGCGATAGGGGCCGGCCTTCCCATAACGGAGCCGGTGAGTTCCATGGTTGTTGATATAGGCGGGGGGACAACAGAGGTTGCGGTAATCTCGCTGGCAGGTATTGTCTATTCAAAATCCGTCAGAGTTGCGGGAGACAGGATGGATAACGCTATCGTACAGTATATGAAGAGAAAATACAGTCTCCTTATAGGCGAAAGAACGGGAGAAATGATCAAGACAACCATCGGGTGTGCGTATCCGGAGAACGAGATAAAAACAGTGGACGTCAAGGGTCGAGATCTTATATCGGGTATTCCCAAGATTGTTGAGATAAATTCTGAAGAGGTGATGGATGCGCTGGCGGAGCCGGTGGGTGTCATCATTAATGCCATAAGAGACGCCCTGGAGAATGCTCCTCCTGAGCTGGCAGGCGATATCGTTGACAGGGGTATCGTGTTAGCCGGAGGCGGCGCCCTCCTGAAAAATCTGGACGTGCTCCTCAGGGAAGAAACCGGACTGCCCGTAACGATAGCAGACGATCCTCTCTCAGCGGTGGCCAGAGGTGCCGGCAAGGCCCTCGATGAGCTGGATATACTGAAAGAGGTAACCATTCAGCTATAGCGATCAACGACTCAGGATTATCAGGATCCCTGGATTCCCCGACACGTCGGGGTATTCTTCATCTGCTGATCTCATGGATACCGGTATGTAGGGCCTTTATCCTCGGCAACGTCTCAAAGGCGGAAAAGCAAAAATCCAACCACAAAGGTACGAAGACGGCGAAGGCTCAAAATTGAACGTTATTCCTCCCTTCTTTCTTTTCTGTTTCCCTTTTGTGTCTGATAGCCCCCTTCGAGGCATTCGGGCTGCGGTTTTGCCGCTCAGGATAAGAGATGACATCTCCTAAAAGATATCCCACGATTATTGCAGTTCTTGTCCTTGTCGTTATTTCCCTTATACTCTTTTCCCTGAATTTCAAATCACCGGGAAAACCAGGCTTCTTCAAAAAGATCGTATTGGAGATGGTTGTGCCTCTGGAGTATGCGGTCAATTCGACATTCAGCTCCATTGGTGGGGCATGGGAAAGATATGTTCTGCTGGTGGGGGTGGAAAGAGAGAACAGGGAACTGCATGCACGGGTTGCGTCTCTGATGAAAGAGGTAAATGATTATCGTGAGATGTCCCTTGAATGTGTAAGACTGAGAAAACTCATTACCATAAAGGATGATGCGGGATTCCCGACAGTTGCCGCTCGAGTAGTAGGAAGAAACAGGCTCTCTGTATTCAGAACGGTGTTGATAGACAGGGGGACTGCTGACGGGATAGAGGCTGGCTTTCCTGTGATAACTGCGGGGGGTGTAGCTGGTAAAATAATAGAGGTTTCGTGGAATACATCAAAGGTCCTTCTTCTTGTGGATTATAACAGTAATATTGATGCCCTTGTCCAGAGAAACAGGTGTCAGGGGGTGCTCCAGGGTTATGGCAGATCCGGATGTGAATTGAAATACGTCCAGAGATCCGAAAATGTAAAAACGGGAGACACCGTCATATGTTCCGGGCTTGCCGGAGTTTTTCCCAAGGGGCTGGTTCTCGGAAAGGTTGTCTCAGTTGATAAGGAAGAGGCCGGTTTGTTCCAGAGAATCAGAGTATCCCCTGTGCTCGATATTACCAGACTGGAAGAGGTCCTGGTTATATTGAAGAGATCGGGAGACGACAGATGATATATTATCTTCTGATGCCGGTTTTTTCACTGCTCTTGCTTACTATTCAGGTAACCATTTTTGACGTACTTTTCTTCGGAAAGGCGGGACTGGAAATATCATTGATATTGGTTGTATATGCGGGCCTATACCTGAGTGTTATTAGGGGCGGGATATTGTCTTTTATCCTCGGATTTTTCCTGGATTGTATTACGGGTGTTATGCCGGGTTTCTTTGTGCTCAATTACATGCTGATATTTTTGATCTCGAAAGCGGTTTCACTCAAGGTATATGCCGGGGGAATGATCTTCACCGTTGGCTTCACGTTTCTCTGTGCTCTCCTTGGAAAGTTTTTAATAGTGTTGATGTATGAGGTCTTGTACGGTATCAATGTGTTTTATGATATACTGAATGTCTCGTTTCTCCAGGCTGTCGTTACCTGTGTATCCGCGCCTGCCTTTTTTATCCTGTTTTATCGTCTTGAGGGTTTGCTGAATGTTTGGGAATCAAGATCGTCTGACTAACTATGATCCGGGAAAATTCAGGGACAAGATTCGATTGATTATCTGCCTGGTGTTTCTAGCCTTTTCCATCCTGATCTCCAGGCTTTGGTATCTCCAGGTTGTTAAGGGAGATACTCTGAGACAGCGGTCCGAGAACAACCGAATCCGCATCCAGGAGATAAAACCCCTCAGGGGATTGGTCATGGACACCCACGGGAATATCCTGGTGGACAATCAATCCTCTTTTGATATATCTATCATTCCGGAGGCGGCAAAGAATATAGAAGATGTTATGAATACGCTGGCACGCCTTTGCGGTTGGGGATCGTCCGCGGTATTCTGTGAGAACGCTTCTTTTAAGTCTGGCAGGCCTTTTGTTCCTGTCAGGATCGGCAGAAATATAGGGAGGGACAAACTGGCCATAGTGGAAACAAACTCTATGGATCTTCCGGGTGTGGTAGTAGATGTTGTCCCTGTAAGGGAATATATGTATGGAGAGATGATGGCACACATCCTTGGGTATGTTGGAGAGATAAGCGCCTCTGAGTTGGGGAGGAATGCTTACTCCGGTTACAGGTCGGATGACATGGTCGGAAAGTATGGCATCGAGAAATATCTGGATGGATATCTCAAGGGTGAAAGAGGGGGAGAGCAGATAGAGGTAGATGCTGCCGGAAGAAGAATCAATTTGCTGGGAAAGACCAAGCCTGTTGCAGGTCATAATGTTCTCCTTACCATTGATGCCGATCTTCAGAAGATTTGCTGGGATGCCTTTGATGAGAAGGCGGGAACGGCGATTGTTATGGACCCGCGCACCGGCTCCGTTATGGCACTGATAAACAAGCCGTCCTTTGAGCCGAATCTCTTTAACCGCGGAATATCCGGGGAGAGTTGGAAGAAACTGACGACGAATCCTCTGTCTCCTCTACAGAACAGGGCTGTTTCGGGGCAATACCCCCCCGGCTCCACCTATAAACTGCTTGTTGCCGCCGCGGCGCTTGAGGAGGGTCTGATAACAGAGAATACCAAGATATTCTGTGATGGTACATACCGGATGGGGGACAGAACTTTCAGGTGCTGGAAGAAGGGTGGTCATGGTACGGTAGATCTGCATCGCGCTATAGTGGAATCATGTGATGTCTATTTTTATAATCTGGGAGAGATGCTTGGTGTCGATAAACTGGCGGAGTATGCAGCCAAGTTTGGGTTTGGATATACGACCGGCCTAGCTCTTCCGGGAGAAAAAGGGGGGCTGATTCCTACAAAAAAATGGAAGCTGAAAAAATACGGGGAACCCTGGCAGAAAGGTGAAACCACCTCGTTATCCATAGGGCAGGGATTTGTCCTCGTTACGCCCGTGCAACTCATTCGGGCCTATTGCGCAATAGCCAATGGCGGAATTCTCTATAAACCGAGGCTTATCAAGAGGATTGAGACAGTGAACGGACAGGTGGTAAGAGATTTCCCTCCCGAAAAAGAGAGGGATCTCCCTGTCAGCAAAAAACATATCGATATATTGAAGTATGCCCTGTGGGGGGCCGTTAATGAACCCCACGGTACGGGCGGGATATTAAAGAGA
>CAZOHQ010000047.1:0-8133 GCA_964579455.1 uncultured Syntrophaceae bacterium
TAAGCACGAGGCCTTCCGCACAACGGACAACGATTGTAATCCATAACGGAAAACTTCTTCTTCGCCTTGGCTTTTGCTATCAAGGATTTTTTTGCCACACCCATTCCTCCCTAATTACGAAATGGAACACCCATTAACTTTAAAAGTTGTCTTGCCTCGCCGTCTGTCTGAGCCGTCGTGACAATAGTTATATTCAGCCCTTTAACTTTTTCGATCTTGTCATAATCGATCTCGGTAAAAATGTAATGTTCATTAACCCCCATAGAGAAATTTCCCCTGCCATCGAATGACTTTGGCGAAATACCCCTGAAGTCTCTAATTCTCGGAATAGCAACATTAACAAGCCTATCCAGGAATTCGTACATTTTCTCCTGTCGCAAGGTCACCATACACCCTATTGGCATGCCCTGACGCAGTTTAAAGGTTGCAATCGATTTACGCGCCTTGGTAACAACAGGCTTCTGACCCACTATCTGGGCAAGTTCTAAAACCGCACTATCAAGTATCTTGATATTCTGTATAGCCTCACCCAGGCCCATATTAACCACAATCTTTTCAAGCCTGGGAACCTGCATAGGGTTCTTATATCCAAGCTCCTTGATTAATGCAGGAGTAACTTCTTCTATGTAATATTTTCTTAATCTTGCCATCTGTCTTTCCCCGGTTTACTCATCCAATAGCTCTTGGCATTTTTTACAGATACGAACCTTCTTGCCATCCTCCAACACCTTGTATCCAACCCTTACGCCACCATCACATTTATTGCATATAATCATGACATTGGATACATGAAGAGGGGCTTCCTTTTCCACTATTCCACCCTTTCCAGTCGCATCGGGTCTCTGGTGTTTCTTGATCAGGTTCGTCTTTTCGATCACAACGCGATTTTTTTCGCTGATAATCTTGAGCACCTTACCGGTCTTTCCCTTCTCCCTGCCGGCTATTACTTTTACCGTATCATTTTTCTTTATATGCATTCGCTGCATCTCCAATACTCTAAAACTACAGATCTCTTATATTACTTCCGGAGCGAGTGATACTATCTTCATAAACTGCTTTGCCCGAAGCTCCCTGGCCACCGGTCCGAATATCCTTGTACCAAGTGGTTCAAGCTGATCATTTATCAGGACTGCAGAATTCTCGTCAAACCTGAGATATGAACCATCGTTCCGGCCAATTTCCTTTTTCGTTCTCACGATAACGGCCTTCAGAACGTCTCCCTTCTTCACCTTCGAGTTGGGAATAGCTTCCTTGACGGAGACCACGATAACATCTCCCACACTGGCATATCTCCTCTTCGAACCACCAAGGACCTTTATACAGCAGACCTTTCTAGCCCCAGAATTATCTGCCACCCTTAAAAAGGATTGCATCTGTATCATAACAAAACCCCACCGCTACATTCCTGTTATTTCGCCTTCTCCAAAATTTCAGACACCCTCCATCGTTTCTCTTTACTGAAAGGGCGTGATTCAACAATCAATACCTTATCTCCCATGCCACAGCTGTTTTCTTTATCATGGGCCTTGTATTTTACGTGCCTCGTTATATATTTATGAAATTTGGGATGCTTAACCAGCCGTTTCGTCAGGACAACAACAGTCTTGTCCATCTTGTCGCTTACCACCATCCCCTGTATGCTTCTCTTGTTACCCCTGTTATCCATCTTACTTCGAGTCTCCTCTTTCCCTGAGAACAGTTTTTACACGAGCCACATCCCTCTTCACACCCTTAATCACAGCGGAAGACTCCAACTGCCCTGTTGCAAATCTAATGCGAAGTCTAAAGAGTTCTTCAACAAAACTCTTTTCCTTTTCTTGCAACTCATCCACACTAAGGTCTCTGATTTCCTTAATTTTCATCAAATATCTCCCTGGAAAGAAACTTGGTCGCCAAAGGAAGCTTATACGATGCCAGTCTCAACGCCTCACGAGCGACATCTCTCGGTACCCCCTCCATTTCATAGAGAACCGTTCCCTTTTTGACTATGGCAACCCACTCTTCAGGAGACCCCTTCCCTTTTCCCATACGGGTCTCTGCAGGTTTTTTTGTCACCGATTTATGTGGGAAAATGCGTATCCAAATCTTACCGCCACGTTTCACATGACGGGTTATCGCAATTCGAGCAGATTCTATTTGCCGTGCTGTTAAACGACCACTCTCCGTTGCCTGGAGACCATACTCACCAAAGGCCACCGTAATTCCCTTATGAGCGCTGCCCTTTATGCGGCCCTTATGCAACTTTCTGTATTTTACTCTCTTTGGTGCTAACATAACGATTCTATCCCTGACTTACTTTCTTGTCCGGCAAAACCTCGCCATTAAATATCAATACCTTGACGCCTATGATTCCAAAAGTTGTCTTGGCCTCAGCGAAACCATAGTCGATATCTGCCCGCAAGGTATGAAGAGGGACCCTACCCTCTCTGTACCATTCTCTTCTCGCCATCTCCGCTCCGCCCAATCTCCCGGAACATGCCACTCTGACTCCCTTGACGCCAAACTTCATGGCGGTGGTCACACTCCGTTTCATGGCCCTTCTGAAGCTTACTCTTCTTACAAGCTGCAGGGCAATATTCTCAGCCACAAGTTGGGCATCTGTTTCAGGCTTGCGTACTTCCAGTATATTTATGATGACATCCCCTGTCATGATCTTTTCGATGTCTTTCTTTACCTTCTCTATTTCCGAGCCCTTCCTACCGATGATGATCCCGGGACGCGCCGTATATATGTTAATCTTGGCCTTGTCGGAAGCCCTTTCAATCTCAATTCGGGATATACCTGCATGAAAAAACTTCTCCCTGATATGTTTTCTGACCCGTATATCTTCATGAAGCAACGCACTGTAGTTCCGTTCAGAAAACCACTTCGAGCTCCATGTTTTATTAATACCCAACCTGAATCCAATGGGATTTACCTTTTGTCCCAAACCTTCACCTCCTGATAGATTACCCTTCGCCAAGCACAACCGTTATATGACTTGTTCTTTTTCGTATGGGAGCAGCTCTTCCCTGTGCCCGTGCCCTCCACCTCTTGAGCGATGGACCCTGGTCTACAAATATCTCTTTTACATACAGTATATTCTCATCTATATTGGGATTCTGGACTGCATTAGCCATCGCGGATTTCAAAACCTTCCTTACGATGAGCGCGGCCTTTTTATGTGTAAAGCCGAGCGTAGTATCCGCTTCTTCAACCTTTTTCCCTCTTATCAGATCAACCACCAGCCTTGCTTTCTGTGGTGATATCCGAACATGTTTCACTACCGCTTTCGTTTCCATTCGTCACAAAACTCCACACGCTGATTCTATCTATCTCTTCTTCAGCCTTGTTTTCCTGTCTCCTGCATGACTGTAAAAGGTCCTCGTTGGCGAAAATTCACCCAGTTTGTGCCCGACCATATCTTCAGTCACATATACAGGAATGAACTTCTTTCCATTATGCACCGCAAATGTATGGCCTACAAGATCGGGAATAACCATCGAGCGGCGGGACCACGTCTTTATTACAGCCCGGCTCCCTGCATACTCAGCCGACTGCACTTTTTTAAGAAGCTTCTCATTAATATAAGGACCTTTTTTTATTGAACGCGCCACGCTCTAACCTCTCTTCTTCACAATATACTTATCAGAATTTCTGTTCTTTCTTGTTTTATAACCTTTAGTGGGCACACCCCATGGAGTGCATGGATGCCTGCCACCGGACGACCTTCCCTCACCACCACCCATTGGATGGTCGACGGGATTCATAACTACGCCACGAACCTTGGGCCTTTTACCCAGCCACCTCGTCCGCCCCGCCTTTCCGATACTCATATTTTCGTGATCGATGTTACCGATTTGCCCTATTGTTGCCTTACATCCCATCAGTATTTTCCTGACTTCTCCCGACGGCAATCGAACCTGGGCATAGGAACCCTCTTTCGCCATAAGCTGTCCATAAGAACCGGCGCTACGAATGAGCTGTCCGCCCTTACCCATTTTGAGTTCAAGGTTATGAATCAGAGAACCCAGTGGTATATTCCTCAGTGGAATCGTATTGCCTGTCTTAATATCCTCTTTCTCGCCACTAACAACCGTATCACCCACTTCAAGGCCCAGCGGAGCTAGTATATATCTCTTTTCCCCGTCACTGTAATGGAGAAGTGCTATTCTCGAAGAACGATTCGGGTCATACTCGATAGCCGCAACCTTTGCAGGAATATCCAGCTTATCGCGCCTGAAGTCTATAACTCTGAATTTTCTCTTATGACCCCCGCCGATATGCCTGCTCGTCATCCGCCCCAGATTGTTTCGTCCGCCGGTTCTCTTCAGCGCCTTTACAAGACTCTTCTCAGGCTTCGCTTTTGTTATTTCCTCAAAGGTAGAGCATGTTTGGAATCTTCTACCCGGCGATGTTGGTTTGTATGCCTTCAGTGCCATTTTTTTCTAAAACCTCTTCTTGTTATACTCCCTCATAAACCTCGATAGAACCGCCAGGAGCGAGGGTGATTACAGCTTTTTTCCAGTTACGTTTCCTACCGGTAATTTTCCCCATTCTCTTCTTTTTACCAGCCACATTGATTGTATGAATATCAACCACTTTGACTTTGAATATCTTTTCCACGGCATTACGTATGTCTATCTTTGTTGCCTTTCGATCCACCTCGAAGAAATATTTATTCTCTTCATCCCTGGCGATCGTACTCTTCTCTGTAACAAGCGGTTTTTTTATGACGGAATATATATCCATTATGACAACAATACCCCTTCTATCTTTTTCACGGAGGGCTCTAAAAGAACAAGATTATCATACTTGAGCAGATCATACACATTGATACCCTCTGATCGCATCATCTTCACATCTTTGATATTTTTAGATGATTTCTCCAGGATGGTATTCCTCTCATCCAGTACAAAGAGAGTCTTCCCCAGCTCAAACCTGTCAAGAACCTCTTGAAATCTTTTTGTCTTGATTTCATCCATGGGAAAGTCCTTGAGTATTATTACCCTGTCCTCTTTAACCTTCATACTCAAAGCGGACTTCAGCGCGGCCTTTCTTACCTTTTTGGGAATTTTGTAAGAAAAATCTCTGGGCGTGGGACCAAACACGATCCCGCCACCTCTCCAGATGGGAGACCGCGAAGTACCGGCTCTCGCTCTTCCCGTTCCCTTTTGACGCCACGGTTTCTTTCCGCCTCCGCGTACATCACTCCTGCCTTTTGTAGAGGCACCGCCCTGTCTTCTATTCGCAAGCTGCATCTTCACAACTTCATGCAGTATGTGCTCATTAACTTCAACGCCAAAGACAAGATCGCTAAGTTCCAATTCGGCCATCTTAGTTTTTTCTATATCATATACATTGAGAACCGGCATTTTACCACTTACTATCCTTATATTTTAATAGAATTCTTAATTAAGACAAAGCCATTCCTGCTGCTGGGGACAGACCCTTTTACCAGAATAAGATTTAGCTCCGGTCGTATACCCACCACCATCAGGTTTTGAACGGTCTGTCTTTTATTACCCATATGACCCGGCATCTTTTTGCCCTTGAAAACCCTGGAAGGCCATGCACTGGACCCTATAGACCCAGGCGCCCGATGAAACATTGAACCATGACCGCCAGGACCGCCCTTAAATCCATGCCTTTTGACCACACCTGCAAACCCCCGGCCTCTGGTCGTTCCAACAACATCTATATAGTCGCCCACCTCGAAGATATCTGCCTTCAGTTCTGAGCCCACTTGATAATCCTTGGTGGATTCAAGTCTGAACTCTTTGAGAACTCTGAAATATCCCTTATCGGCTTCTTTAAAATGTCCCTTGAGGGGTTTATTGATCACCTTTTCTTTTACCCGATCAAATCCGAGTTGCAGGGCCTCATATCCGTCCACTTCACTGGTCTTCTTCTGTATAACAACACAGGGTCCAGCTTCAATGGCAGTGACAGGGATGACAGAGCCGTCATCCCAGAATACCTGCGTCATACCCAATTTTTTTCCTATCAATCCCTTTTTCATAAAATCTACAACTTCCCATGAACTTTTTGACAAAAATGAGGAGATGCTGTTTGTAAGATCATCTCCCCACTATTCCCCAAACCTATAACTTTATCTCTACATCAACGCCAGCTGAAAGATCAAGCTTCATCAATGTATCGACAGTCGCCTGTGTCGGTTCCACAATGTCGATAAGTCGTTTATGCGTTCTGATTTCAAATTGCTCCCTCGACTTTTTGTCAACATTTGCCGATCTGTTCACACAATATTTATTTATCACCGTCGGTAGGGGAATTGGGCCCGCAACACGCGCACCTGTCCTCTTTGCAGATTCCACAATGTCCTGCGCCGATCTGTCAAGCAACTTATAATCATATGCCTTGAGGCGAATTCTTATCTTTTGATTTTCCATCTAATCCTCTATCAGCTCTTTATTCTATAATTTCGCTGACGACTCCAGCCCCAACAGTTCTGCCACCTTCGCGGATAGCAAACCTCAGCTGCTCTTCCATGGCAATGGGGGTTATCAGCTCAGCTGTTATTTCCACATTATCACCTGGCATCACCATTTCAATCCCTTCCGGAAGAGTGGCTATACCCGTCACATCCGTTGTCCTGAAATAAAACTGCGGCCGGTAACCGTTAAAGAATGGGGTGTGCCTTCCACCCTCTTCCTTCGTAAGAACATAAACCTGAGCCTTGAACCTGGTATGGGGGGTAATTGAACCGGGTTTCGCAACAACCTGTCCCCTTTCAACATCTTCGCGCTTTGTGCCTCTCAAAAGGAGACCGACATCGTCACCCGCCCTTCCTTCATCAAGTGTCTTGCGGAACATCTCCACACCGGTACATACCGTTTTAAAGGTGGGCCTGATCCCCACTATTTCAACTTCCTCACCCGTCTTTACAACCCCCCTGTCAATACGACCGGTAACAACCGTTCCACGCCCGGAGATGGTAAAGACGTCGCCGACAGGCATAAGGAAGGGCTTGTCAAGGTCTCTGACAGGTAGCGGGATATAAGAATCAATCGCATCAAGCAGTTCCCAGACACTTTTAGCATCTTCAGAATTGGTATCATCACTCTCCAAGGCCTTCAATGCCGATCCCCGAATAATCGGGAGATCATCGCCAGGGAATTCATAATCCGTCAAAAGCTCTCTCAGTTCGAGCTCAACGAGGTCAAGGAGTTCCGGGTCATCAACCAGATCAACTTTGTTCATGTACACTACAACGTACGGCACCTGAACCTGCCTGGCAAGAAGGATATGTTCTCTCGTCTGCGGCATGGGCCCGTCCGAAGCCGCCACAACCAGTATCGTGCCATCCATGTGAGCGGCACCTGATATCATATTCTTTATGTAGTCAGCATGCCCCGGACAATCGACATGAGCATAATGCCTTGTCTCAGTCTGATATTCAACATGCGCGATATTTATGGTAACACCCCTTTCTTTCTCCTCGGGGGCATTGTCAATCGAGTCAAAGGGCATATATTCGGCAAATCCCTTCGTGGCCAGGTGCTTTGTTATAGCCGCGGTCAATGTAGTTTTACCGTGATCCACATGTCCGATAGTACCGATATTCAGATGTGGTTTCGTCCTTTCAAATTTTTTCTTTGCCATAACCATTACCTCCTTATGTCCTTATAATTAAAAATGGTTAATTAATTCCCTTATCAATAACTAGAGCTATATTATCTGCTCCCGTAAGATATCCCGTTTCAGCTTATCCGCAACCGTATAAATCAGCCGAAACTCCAAGTCGAAAGCCACATCCTAAAATCTGTAATGGGCAAATGCCTTGTTCGCCTCAGCCATCTTGTGCGTGTCTTCTCTCTTCTTGACAGACGCGCCCCTGCCTGCGGCCGCATCCATGAATTCAGCTGCCAATTTTTCCTTCATGCTTTTACCGACACGCGATTTGGCATTCCCTATCAACCACCTGATCGCAAGAGCTATCCGCCTGTCCGGCAAAACCTCCGTAGGCACCTGATAGGTGGCGCCACCTATACGTCTCGATTTCACCTCAAGAACAGGCTTAACATTCTCGACAGCCTTTTTGAAAACACTAACTCCATCCTGACCAGTACGCTCTGCAACCAATGCAAGTGCATCGTAAAAAAATCTTTCAGCAAGACGTTTTTTACCAGC
>CAZOHQ010000047.1:8143-10293 GCA_964579455.1 uncultured Syntrophaceae bacterium
GGGTCTGCGAATAGACGAAATACAGGTCTACTCGGCTGAGATGGTTGCCGAAGACAAAAAATCCGTTTACCTTATTTTCTATACTATCAAAGGCGCCATAGAGTATGGACTCGGCAACACTCTTCTTCCCCTTCTTCAGCAGGTTATTAATAAACCTCGCCACAAGGGCACTGTTGTATTTGGCATCTGCCAGTATCTTTCTTTTTGTTACTACTCTTCTGCGTGGCATATAACTATTCCTGTCTACTTAGGTTTTTTGGAGCCGTATTTTGATCTGCTTTTCTTTCTGTCCTGTACCCCGACAGCATCCAGCGAACCCCTTACTACATGATATCTGACTCCAGGAAGATCCTTAACCCTGCCACCCCTTACGAGAACAACAGAATGCTCCTGAAGATTGTGTCCTATCCCCGGTATATACGAGGTAATCTCGTAGCCACTGGTAAGACGAACCCTGGCAACCTTTCTAAGGGCTGAGTTAGGCTTCTTGGGAGTAGTGGTATACACCCTCACACAAACCCCTCTTCTCTGGGGGCAACTGGCAAGCGCCGGGGCGGAAGTTTTCTTCTTTATCTTTGATCTGCCCTTGCGTATTAATTGGTTTATCGTAGGCATTGTCCCTCCAAAACTCTCTTCCTCTCTGTCTTCAGAATGCGCCTCTCAGCAAAGGAACGATTTGTATCAATTCGCCACTTGACTGTCAAGGTTTTTCTCAATATTTTCTTCATTTATTTGTTGATCTTCAGAGACCGTACTTGCTTCCCTAACATCTATTCCCAGCTTCTTGTACATGGGAAGTCCCGTGCCGGCAGGAACCAGCCTGCCCATAATCACATTTTCCTTGAGACCCCTCAAATAATCCACTTTCCCGGACAGGGCTGCCTCCGTTAGTACTCGGGTTGTTTCCTGAAAAGACGCTGCGGAGATAAAGCTGTCGGTATGAAGGGATGCCTTGGTGATACCCAGGAGCACGGGTACTGCCGTAGCCGGCTTTCCGCCTTGTTTAATTGTTTCCTCGTTCTCCTCTTCAAACATGTTCTTATCCACCTGCGCATCCACGAGCAGGGTGGTGTCACCAGAGTCTGTCACTCTGATTTTTTTGAGCATCTGTCGCACTATAATCTCTATGTGCTTGTCATTAATCTTGACCCCCTGCAACCGGTAAACCTCCTGCACTTCGTCGACCAGATAACTTGCCAGCGCTTTCTCACCCTTGATGTTAAGGATATCATGAGGATTACTTGAGCCATCCATCAGGGCTCGGCCCGCCACAACTCTGTCACCCTCCTGAACACTTACATGCTTCCCCTTGGCAATCAGATATTCCTTAGGCTCACCAACGTCAGGCGAGACAATGATTCTCCTCTTCCCCTTTACATCCTCACCGTATGAGATTTCCCCATCTATCTCGGCTATCACGGCAAACTCTTTCGGCTTTCTGGCCTCAAAGAGTTCCGCAACACGCGGGAGACCTCCTGTAATATCCTTCGTTTTTGTGGTTTCTCTGGGGATCTTGGCAATGATATCACCTGCCTTTATCTCATCACCTTCTGAAACACCGATGTTCGCCCCTATAGGCAGCAGATGCCGCGCGATCGTATGTGAGCCCGGAACTCTGGCTGTTTTTCCATCTTTGTCTTTTACCGAAACTCTGGGACGCAGGTCAGCAGCCCTGTATTCCACAATTACTTTCCTTGAAAGGCCGGTAACCTCATCAACCTGTTCCTGCATGGTTTTACCTTCAACAATATCTCCAAACTTAATGGCCCCATCAACCTCGGAAAGAATTGGAATCGAATAGGGATCCCACTGGGCAATCAAGGTACCCCCCTTTATAGCATCCCCCTCAACAACCCTTAAATGAGCCCCATAAGGAACAGGATATTTACCACGATTTCTTCCTTCTGCATCCAGGACGTGGACCTCTCCATTCCTGCTCATCACAACGGTTTCATTATCCTTGTTTACCGCTATATTGATATCAACAAACTTGAGCACCCCATCATGCCGTGCCTCCAGAGTGGAGTGTTCTTCAAACTTCGCTGTACCACCTATGTGGAATGTTCTCATGGTCAACTGGGTTCCGGGTTCACCGATGGATTGAGCCGCAATGATGCCAACAGCCTCGCCTATATTTACCAGGTGACCGT
>CAZOHQ010000048.1:0-10154 GCA_964579455.1 uncultured Syntrophaceae bacterium
GCACCGGACTCCAAATCCGGGTGTTGGGGGTTCGAGTCCCTCCTGGCCTGCCATTATGCTTTTACCGGGTCTGTCAAATGGAAAAGATCAAGTTAATAATAAATAAGGTGAGGCGCTTCTTGAAGGAGGCACGGGTTGAGCTGAGGAAGGTAACATGGCCAACCCCGAAGGAGGCGCTTGCCTCCACTTCTGTAGTTATTGTTGTGGTCATTGTCGTGTCCCTATTTCTCGGGGTCGTAGATCTTGGTCTTACAAGAATGATAAGATTGGTGTTGGGCTAAAAATATGGCTTTCAACTGGTATGTTGTCCATACTTATTCGGGCTTTGAAAACAGGGTAAAACTCTCTCTGGAGGAGCGGGTGACCACCTTTGGTATGCAGGATTACTTTGCCGACATACTGATACCTGAGGAGGATGTGGTCGAACTCAAAAAGGGTGAGAAGAAGACCTCGAAGAGGAAATTTTTCCCCGGATACATCCTTGTAAAGATGGAGTTGAACGACGATACATGGCACATAGTGAAAGACACCCCCAAAGTCACTGGTTTCATAGGGATGAGGGACAAACCCTCACCTATATCTGATGAATCTGTCCAGTTACTGAAAACCAAAATAGATGAAGGCACATTAAAGCCCAGCCCGAAGTTTAAGTTTGAAGGTGGGGATCATGTGAGGATTGTGGATGGTCCCTTTACAAATTTTGATGGGGTGGTTGATGAAGTCAAACCGGAAAAGGGTAAATTGAGAGTTATCGTAAGTATCTTTGGCAGATCAACACCTGTGGAGCTGGATTTTATACAGGTTGTCCAAAACTAGAAAACTGTAAGAGAATTTTGAAAATGGAAATCACTAAAGGGGAATCTCATGGCTAAGAAGGTTATTGCGAGTATAAAGCTTCAGGTTCAGGCCGGTAAGGCAACACCATCGCCTCCTATTGGTCCGGCATTGGGCCAGCACGGGGTGAATATAATGGAATTCTGTAAGGCGTATAATGCCCTCACGCAGAAGCAGGAGGGTATGATAATACCGGTTGTGATAACCGTATACGCTGATAAATCGTTTACCTTTATTACAAAAACGCCGCCGACATCCGTTTTATTAAAACAGGCGGCAAAGATTGCGAAGGGTGCTGGAGATCCCAAGAGAGATACAGTGGGGAAAGTAACCCTCGCGCAGTTGAAGGAAATCGCTGAGACAAAGTATGAAGATTTGAATGCCGTAGATCTTAAGGGAGCTATGGCTACCGTAGCAGGGACTGCAAGGTCCATGGGTATTGAGATTGCCAAATAAATCTACTTCGGAGTTTTGTGGAGATGTCTAGTAAAGGTAAGGGATATTTAGAAGAGAGAAGCAAGGTAGAGTCCGGGAAGCGTTATCCATTAGGAGAGGCCGTGGAAATTGCGGTGTCTACCGCACGGGCGAAATTCGACGAGACTGCCGATGTTGCCATTAAATTGGGTGTAAATCCCAAACACGCAGACCAGATGATACGAGGGAGTGTGGTGCTCCCCAATGGTCTCGGAAAGTCCGTGAAGGTGCTTGTTTTCGCAAAAGGAGAAAAAGAAAGGGAAGCCCGTGAAGCAGGGGCTGACTTTGCCGGTTCGGACGACCTCATTGAAAAGATTAAGGGCGGGTGGATGGAGTTCGACAGGGTTGTTGCCACCCCGGATATGATGGGCAGTGTTGGAAAACTGGGCAAGGTCCTGGGTCCACGTGGTTTGATGCCCAATCCCAAGGTCGGCACGGTGACTTTTGACGTAAAGAACGCGGTTGAAGAACTTAAAGCAGGCAAGGTTGAGTTCAGGGTGGAAAAGACGGGAATTGTTCACAGTCCTGTAGGGAAGGTTTCATTTGGACCAGCCAAGTTATCGGAAAATATCCTGGCGTTGGTAGAATCCCTGATGAAGCTGAAGCCTGCATCCAGTAAAGGGACATATCTGCAAGCCATCTCTCTCTCCACTACTATGGGCCCCGGAGTCAAAGTAGATCCAGTGGATGTAAGAAATGCCTTAAAGGCTGGATGAAAAACAAATAAGAAGTCAGAGACAGCAGGTACAGGTTGTTTAATCGAGCATTAAATCGGCCTGCCGAGACTATGGGAAGTTTTAGAAGCATCTTTTCCTGTATAGCGGTCTGACTTTCAGAGAATCTTGATCGTCTTGAGACGACAGGGTGTTTTGAAATTTGAACATTGAAAGGAGGCCATGTATTGAATAGAAGTACTAAAGAACGTGTTGTTGCCGGGCTTCATGAGAAGCTTAAGGATGTGAATCTGGCGATTCTTTCGGATTACAGCGGCGTTAAGGTTAAGGATATTACCAGCCTGAGAAATGATTTGCGCAAGGCAGACAGTGAACTTAAGGTGGTAAAGAATAGTCTTTTAAGTATCGCTCTGAAGGAAACGGAATTTACACTGCTGGATGACCATCTCAAAGGTCCCAGGGCTCTCATGATGAACTTTGGAGATGTGGTTGAGCCGACGAGGATACTTGTTGAATTTGCCAAAAAGAATGACCATCTTGAGATTGAAGCAGGCGTTCTGGATGGCAGGCTTTTAAGCAAGGAACAAATATTGGCTCTGGCCGAATTGCCGAGCAAGGATATCCTTCTGGGAAAACTCCTTTCTGTCTTGGTAGGGGCACAGACCCAACTTGTCACGGTTTTGAGCGCAGTTCCCAGGGGATTCGTACAGGTGCTTGAGGCACATAAAATTAATAAAGAAAAAAATTAGATATACAGGAAAGGATATAGCGAAAAATGGCTACAACAAAAAAAATTACAAAAGACGAAGTTGTAAGTTTTCTCGAGAATATGACGGTTCTTGAACTGTCAGAACTTGTTAAGGAATTAGAGGAAAAGTTTGGTGTCTCCGCAGCAGCTCCGGTGGCAGCCGCAGCCGGACCGGCAGCAGCGGCCCCGGTAGAGGAAAAAACGGAGTTTGATGTTATTCTCACGGGATTCGGTGATCAGAAAATACAGGTTATCAAGGTTGCCAGGGCTATAACAGGGTTGGGCCTCAAAGAAGCCAAGGACCTTGTTGAAGGTGTCCCCAAACCGGTTAAAGAGGGTGTGCCAATGACCGAAGCTGAAGAGATCAAGGCCAAACTAGAAGCAGTAGGCGCAACTGCGGAGATTAAATAAAAGTCACAAGTAAGAAACTAAAAGCTAAAAAGGGATTCAAGATTATGGGTCCGGAAGCCAGAGGTCAGAAAGAAATTAAAGATGTTTTTTTCTATTCTGGCTTCTCTATTTTATGAAGGATAAATCATTATAAGGGTCACTATGGGTACTTATAGAAAAAGTTTCAGCCGTATAAAGAAGATAGTTGAGATACCTGATCTTATAGAAATTCAGAGCAAATCTTATAAGAAATTTCTCCAGGCAGATGTAAGACCTGAAGACAGGGAAAACTCCGGGCTGCAGGGGGCCTTTAAAAGCGTCTTTCCCATTGTAGACTTTGGGGGAAAATGTTCCTTGGAATTCGTCAGTTATAAGATAGGAAATGCCAGATATGACGTCAGGGAATGCACGCAGAAGGGGATGACCTATAATGCCCCGCTGAGGGTTGTAATCCGGCTTGTTGTATTCGACAATAATGGACGGAGCGGCGAGCAGAAGACTGTAAGGGATATAAAGGAACAGGAGATATATTTTGGCGAGATTCCTTTAATGACCGAGAAGGGCACCTTTAATGTCAATGGTACCGAGAGGGTAATCGTCAGTCAACTACATCGGTCACCGGGCATATTCTTTGACCACGACAAGGGGAAGACCCATGTGAGCGGGAAGCTTATATATTCGGCGAGAATTATACCCATAAGAGGTTCATGGCTTGATCTTGAGTTTGATCCGAAGGATATCCTTTATGCCAGAATAGACAGAAGAAGAAAAATGCCGGTCACGATACTCCTCAAGGCTATGGGATACTCCGTCGAAGAGCTGATGGAGTACTTCTATGATATTGAAAAGGTAGTACTGAATGGCAGCACTATATCTGTAGTGGTAGAGGACAGTCTTATTGGTGAGAGGGTGTCGGAAGACATTACGAATACTCGAACCGGTGAGGTGTTGTTGAAAAAAGGAAGAAAGATTTCGAAGGCTTCTCTGAAAAAGATGGCTGATGCGGGCATGGATTTCATGGATGTAAGCGAAGATTACATTGTGGGTAAAATCCTTGCTTCAGACGTAGTGGATCCTGAGACCGGCGATGTTCTTCTAAAATGTGCCGATGAACTGGACAAAGACGGTGTGGAATTACTGCACGAAAGAAACATTACAGAGGTAAGCTTTGTTCAGCTTGATGAAGAGGGGACGAATTCCTATATCAGAAATACCCTGCTCATGGATAAAATAGAGACCGAAGAGGATGGTATTGTAGACGTATACAGGAGATTAAGGCCAAGTAATCCCCCCTCACTTGAAACCGCTCGTAGATTTTTCAACAGTCTCTTTTTCAATCAAGACAGCTATGACTTGTCTGATGTGGGACGAGTTAAGATGAATTACAAGCTTCGCATGGAGGTGCCTTCTGACATGACGGTTCTCCGCCGCGAGGATATCATGGAAGCTGTAAAGTATCTTATCAATCTGAAGAATGGTGTAGCCGATTATAGTGTTGATGATATAGATCACCTCGGAAACAGGAGGATCCGGTCCGTTGGAGAACTTATAGAAAATCAATACAGAATTGGGCTGGTGAGGATGGAACGTGCCATCAAGGAGAAGATGAGCCTTCTTGATATTGAAACCATGATGCCCCACGATCTTATCAATGCCAAGCCTGCTACGGCTGTCGTTAATGAATTTTTCGGAAGCAGCCAGTTGTCTCAGTTTATGGATCAGACCAATCCCCTCTCAGAAATTACGCACAAGAGGAGGTTGTCGGCTCTCGGTCCCGGTGGTCTTACGCGTGAAAGAGCAGGCTTTGAGGTAAGGGATGTGCACAATACCCACTACGGGCGTGTGTGTCCTGTCGAGACACCGGAAGGTCCCAACATCGGTCTGATCATATCCCTCAGCACGTATGCCCGCGTCAATGATTTCGGTTTTATAGAGACGCCTTATCGGGTTGTGGAAGGTGGAAAGGTACTTGACAGGATACAGTATCTTACCGCGACAGAAGAAGAAGATTATATTATAGCCCAGGCGAATGTTCCTCTTGACTCAGAGGATAAATTTACTCAGGAACTCATCACGGCAAGAAAGAGTGGAAACTACATAATCGCAAGTCCGGGTGAGATAAACCTGATGGATGTGTCTCCCAATCAGCTTGTTTCGGTTGCTGCCGGGCTTATTCCGTTTCTGGAGCACGATGATGCTAACCGGGCCCTGATGGGGTCTAATATGCAACGCCAGGCCGTCCCGCTGTTAAAACCGGAGGCGCCCCTTGTGGGGACCGGCATGGGAGCGGTTGTTGCCCGGGATTCGGGAGCCGTCATTGTGGCGAAGGGATCCGGTATTGTCGAAGATGTTGATGCTGCGAGGATCGTTATCAAACGCGATACTGAAGAGGGGGGAGATGAAGCCGATATTGGGGTTGATATATACAACCTTATAAAATATCAGCGTTCCAACCAGAATACCTGTTTTAACCACAAACCAATTGTAGAGAAAGGGAGCAGGGTAAAAAAAGGAGACATCATTGCCGATGGTCCGGCGACCGATAATGGTGAGTTGGCACTGGGCAGAAACATTATGGTGGCCTTCATGCCTTGGGGTGGATACAACTACGAGGATTCCATATTGATCAGTGAGAGAATCGTAAAGGATGATATCTACACTTCCGTGCATATAGAAGAATTTGAGACGGTGGCCAGAGACACGAAGCTGGGCAAGGAAGAGATTACAAGAGATATCCCCAACGTAGGAGAGGATGCCCTGAGAAATCTGGATGGAAGCGGTATTGTCAGTATGGGTGTCTCGGTAAAAGCGGGCGATATTCTTGTGGGAAAGGTCACCCCGAAGGGTGAAACCCAGTTGTCCCCGGAAGAAAAGCTCCTCCGCGCCATATTCGGAGAAAAAGCTGGCGATGTCAGGGATACATCCCTCAGAATTCCTCCGGGCGTAGAGGGAGTGGTTATAGATGCCAAGATATTTACCCGTAAAGGTGCCGAGAAAGACAGCAGATCTCAAGCGATAGAAGACGAAGCGATCGACAATCTCCTCAAAGACAGGGATGATGAAATCAGGATTATTACCAATAATGTGAAGAACAAGATTTCCGAATTACTTGCTGGAAAAACTTCCGCTTCTAAGCTGGTTGATCCGGATGGCAAGAAAGTATTTTTGAAAAAGTCGGAAGTAATTCAAAAAGATGTCCTTGATCTTATCCCCTTCAGGTTCTGGAAGGATATAACGCTTGATGATTACAAGGCTGAAGAAAAAGTGAGATCGATGTTAGAAAATCTTGCGAAGAGGGTGGAATCTGTCGAAACATTCTTTGCGGAAAAGATAGAAACGGTGAGGACAGGAGATGAATTGCCGCCTGGTGTGATAAAACTGGTAAAGGTGTATGTTGCCATAAAGAGAAAACTCTCCGTCGGTGACAAGATGGCTGGCAGGCACGGCAACAAGGGGGTGCTGTCAAGGATACTTCCGGAGGCTGATATGCCTTTCTTTGAAGATGGGACACCTGTCGATATCGTTTTAAATCCCCTTGGTGTGCCTTCGCGTATGAATGTAGGTCAGATTCTCGAGACGCATCTTGGGTGGGCGGCAAAGGGTCTTGGTGACAAGATCCAGGATCTTGCTGAAAGAACCGGTGCCGATTCTGTGAAGCCGGAGCTGAAGAAAATATATTCCTCTCCTGAATTTGATGATTATGTTGATGGAGCCACTGCCGATGAATTCAGGAGATTCGTTCACAGATTGAAAAAAGGAGTTCCCTTTGCCACGCCGGTTTTTGATGGGGCTAATGAGGGTGACATAAGGGATATGCTGAGATCGGTCGATCTGCCGGAAACGGGTCAGACGAGGCTTTACGACGGCCGAACGGGGGACCCTTTTGATCAGAATGTAACGGTGGGAATGATCTACATGTTGAAACTCCACCACCTTGTCGATGATAAGATCCATGCGAGATCCATAGGGCCATATTCCCTAGTTACGCAACAACCGCTTGGAGGAAAAGCACAGTTCGGTGGTCAGAGACTGGGTGAAATGGAGGTATGGGCGATTGAGGCCTATGGCGCTGCCTATGCACTGCAGGAGTTTCTCACGGTCAAGTCGGATGATGTGGCGGGAAGAACGAGAATGTATGAAGCTATCGTAAAGGGGGAACATACCCTGGAGCCCGGTCTGCCGGAGTCCTTTAACGTACTTATCAAGGAATTGCAGGGCCTGGCTATTGATGTTGAATTAATGGAAAACGTGTAAACTGATTCATCAACAGAGAATATTAACAAACAAAGGGAGCTGTATCCAGTGGAAGATATCTATGTTTTTTTCGAGAAGCCTAAGGACCCGGCAAGAGTGAATGCCATCAAAGTGGCGCTTGCTTCACCGGAAGCTATAATCTCGTGGTCAAAGGGCGAGGTTAAAAAGCCTGAAACTATAAATTACAGGACATTCAAGCCGGAAAGGGACGGTTTGTTCTGCGCAAAGATCTTCGGGCCGGTCAAGGACTACGAGTGTCTTTGCGGTCGCTATAAGAGAATGAAACACCGGGGTATGGTGTGCGAGAAATGCGGAGTTGAAGTCATCCAGTCGAAGGTACGCAGGGAAAGAATGGGACATATCGTTCTGGCCGCACCTGTAGCACACATCTGGTTTCTCAAGAGTCTGCCCAGCAGGATAGGCAATGCCCTTGACCTTACCCTCAAGGAATTAGAGAGAGTCTTGTATTTTGAGTCGTGGATAGTCCTTGATCCGAAGGACACCCCTCTGAAGAAGCAAGAACTCCTTTCGGAAGATCGATATCTGGAAGTTCTGGAAGAATATGGTCCTGAGGCCTTTGAAGCGGGAATAGGCGCTGAGGCCATACGGAAACTTCTGCAAGAGATTAATCTGGAAGAACTGAGCGAGCAACTCCGTGCCGAGCTGAAGGAAGCCACTTCGGTTACGAAAAAGACAAAACTCACGAAACGGTTGAAGGTTGTTGAAGCATTGAAGAGCTCAGGCAACAGACCTGAATGGATGACTCTTACCGTGCTACCTGTAATCCCTCCCGACCTGAGGCCCTTGGTTCCACTGGATGGTGGTCGTTTTGCTACTTCTGATCTGAATGATCTCTACAGGAGGGTCATAAATAGAAATAACCGTTTGAAACGCCTCCTGGAGTTAAATGCCCCGGAGATTATTGTAAGGAATGAAAAAAGGATGCTCCAGGAAGCCGTTGATTGTCTGTTTGACAACGGCAGGCGTGGTCGTGCGGTCACGGGTTCCAACAAGAGGCCCTTGAGATCTCTGTCGGACATGCTCAAGGGTAAGCAGGGAAGATTCAGGCAGAATCTGCTCGGAAAGAGAGTTGATTATTCAGGAAGGTCTGTGATTACGGTGGGGCCGGATCTGCGGTTGCATCAGTGCGGGCTTCCTAAAAAGATGGCGCTGGAATTATTTAAGCCATTTATTTACAACAAGCTTGAAGAACGGGGATATGTAACAACCGTAAAGAGTGCGAAGAAGATGGTTGAAAAAGAAGTCGCGGAAGTATGGGATGTCCTGGATGAAGTTGTGCAGGAATATCCCGTGTTGCTTAACCGGGCTCCAACCCTTCACAGGCTCGGCATCCAGGCTTTTGAACCGGTTCTTATTGAGGGGAAGGCACTACAGCTTCACCCTCTCGTTTGCGCGGCATTTAATGCGGATTTTGATGGCGATCAGATGGCAGTGCATGTACCTCTGTCGATTGAGGCCCAGGTGGAGGCTCGGTGCCTTATGATGTCCACCAATAACATACTCTCTCCGGCCAATGGCAAGCCTATAATCGTTCCCAGCCAGGATATGGTACTTGGCATATATTACATGACAAGATCGAGGGAGTTTGTAAAAGGGGAAGGAATGATTTTTTCCGATCCCGGTGAGGTAAGAAGCGCGTATGATGCGGATGCGGTTGATCTCCATGCCACGATAAAGGTTCGGATGAACGGTATGATGGCTGACACGACGGTGGGCAGGATATTGCTCTATGAGATTATTCCTGATGGAATTTCCTTTGATTTTATTAATAAGGTGATGAACAAAAAGGAGATAGCCAATCTGATCGATTATGCTTACAGGCATTCCGGGGCAAAAACGACGGTTATACTGGCGGATCGATTGAAGGACATTGGATATAAATATGCCACAATCTCCGGTATGTCGATTGCCATAGGCGATCTTGCCATTCCCGAAAGTAAGGGTACTATTGTTGATAAGGCGCAAAAAAATGTCCTGGAGATACACAAACAGTATATGGACGGCCTGATAACCGATGGAGAACGTTACAATAAGGTTATCGATATATGGGCCCATGCAACCGAGAATGTTGCCAGTGACATGCTGAGGGGTATCGGCACCGAGGAATTAGAAGGACCTGATGGGCAGAAGCACAAGGTTGAGAGTTTCAATTCGATTTATATGATGGCCGATTCCGGTGCCCGAGGCAGTGCGGCACAGACGAGACAACTTGCCGGTATGAGGGGGCTGATGGCAAAGCCGTCAGGAGAGATTATAGAAACACCCATTACCGCTAACTTCAGGGAAGGTCTTACGGTTCTGCAGTACTTTATCTCTACGCATGGTGCCAGAAAGGGCCTTGCCGATACGGCCCTGAAGACGGCAAACTCGGGGTATCTCACGAGAAGGCTAGTTGATGTGGCGCAGGATAGTATTGTTATGGAGAAGGATTGCGGCACTCTCGATGGAATTTATGTTTCAGCCCTGTCTGAGGGTGGAGAAATAATAGAAACGGTGGGTGAACGTATTCTCGGGAGGGTTGCTCTGGAGGACATTGAAGATCCCTTTACCGGAGAAATCCTGGTTAAGGCAAATCAGGAGATTGACGAAATACTTGCGGAGAATATCGACAAAGCGGGGCTGGAAAGTGTACTTATAAGATCCGCCCTTACCTGTAAATCGAAGCACGGTATCTGTATACGATGTTATGGAAGAGATCTGGCGCACGGTCACCTGGTAAATATAGGCGAGGCTGTTGGCATCATTGCGGCTCAATCCAT
>CAZOHQ010000049.1:0-10154 GCA_964579455.1 uncultured Syntrophaceae bacterium
ATAATCAATGAGGTATTCCTGGACGACCATCTTTTTCCCCATTAATGCAGCTTTCGCTTCATTCGCTAATTCGACTGTTCTCTTTTCCAGTTTGATATGCTTTTCAATCATATCCCACACATTGGCGAGTTCCTGAGGTACTAAGGAAACGGCTTTGCTTTCCAGGCTTTCGATAATAAACTCCTGAATACGATAATGCATCTTTGAATCCCGTTGGATGATCTCCATGATAAGGCGAACAATCGAGTTACCCGTCTTTTCGATTACCTGGCCTGTCGAAGACACTGACGCATTTTCAACCTTTTGCCATTCCCGCATGGTTTCAATAAGTTTACTCTGAATCTCTTTGGTAGACATATGCTTTTCCTCCTTTTTTTACATAGGGCAATGCCCGTTTCTTGTTTCATACGGAGACTTCTTATCCATATGCCTCTTCAGTGGGACAAAATGGTACCAACGGATGGAATGGAAATGGTATGGAGAGATGGAACACAGGATACAAGAATTTTCATCATGAACTAGGCTGTATTCATATTCAGCGAATGCTGAGAAAACAATGTGCCTTCATTGTATCTCACTAAAATATATATTGCTAGCATATTGGTAAACAGATTCCTTCAAATAGAAATTGGACCGCAGAGAGTGTTGTTCTAAGCGCATTTTCTGTTGTTAAAATCTACGGGACTCGATGGGGGAAAAAGGTTTTTTCTGTTCTTTCCTGTCTTATTGGAGACAAACCGCAAAAGCAGAAAAAGGGCTGCAAGTATTTGTTCTTTACTCGCAACCCCTTAACTTCATTTGGAGGCGGCAACCGGACTCGAACCGGTGAATAACGGTTTTGCAGACCGTTGCCTTAGCCACTTGGCTATGCCGCCGGAAAACTGGAGCGGGCGAACGGATTTGAACCGTCGACGTCAACCTTGGCAAGGTTGCACTCTACCACTGAGTTACGCCCGCATGATTTTTGAAGATCACTAATAATAAAATAAGCTCCCGTTGTCAATGAAAACTTTCAGAATCCCGCAAGCTATTTTCTGATCTTCTTCTCATAAAACTGCATAAAATAATCTGTACCCGACCACACCGTCAAAACAAGGGCAATGTAGAGGATAACCATACCGACTGAGTGGGCATTAAGACCGAATACGGTGTCATAGTGTATCAGCAGAGCCGAAACCGCGACAATCTGGCATAACGTTTTCTGTTTGCCCAGCCTACTTGCGTCAATTACAAGACCATCGGCCGACGCAATGCTTCTCAGACCGTCCACCACCAAATCTCTCATGATAATAATAGCGACTATCCATGCCGGAATCCTGCCGATGGGAATCAGCATGATCATGGCGGTAGTCACGACAAGCTTATCAGCCACAGGGTCCAGAAACTTTCCCATCGTGGTTACGATATTATATTTCCTCGCAACATATCCGTCAATCAGGTCCGTAATCGCAGCTATGATAAACAGGATGGCAATAACCATGCTCAGTATTCTGCCAGGAGAAAGGAGAAGAAGAAACAATACCGGAATCACCGCAAGCCTGAGAAGGGTGATACTGTTCGGAAGATTGAATATTTCGCTCCTATCCTTTGATACCGTCATTTTATCAAAGGAGTCCTTTAGAAAATTTATCATTTCATCCCTTCGGAACCTTGCGCCAGTCGGCCAGAAATTTCTCAAGACCTATATCGGTAAGCGGGTGTCCAGCCAACTGCTGTATCACCTTAAATGGAATCGTGGCGATATCGGCCCCGAGAAGCGCCGCGTCAAGTACATGAAGAGGATTCCTGACGCTGGCAACAATAACCTCACAATCAAACATATAGTTGTCGAAGATAGTCAGTATCTGTTCAACAAGTTCCATTCCATTGTGAGAAATATCGTCAAGCCTCCCTATAAACGGACTGACATACACAGCGCCTGCCTTGGCGGCAAGAAGTGCCTGCACCGGAGAGAAGATCAGTGTCTGGTTTACGCTGATTCCCTGGTCCGATAACATACGTGTGGCCTTCAATCCCTCGGTAGTCATTGGGATCTTCACTACAACATTCTTCGCCAGCTTCGACAGTTTTTTCCCTTCGGCAACCATACCCTCAGCGTCTTCACTCACCACCTCAAGACTTACCGGGCCATCTACTATCTCCAGTATTTCTCTGACTACCGTGTCAAAATCTTTCTTTTCCTTTGCCACTAGGGAGGGATTTGTGGTCACACCATCAACCATCCCCAGACTTAACCCCTCTTTGATCTCATCAATATTACCGGTATCTATGAAAAACTTCATACAATCTCCTTAACCGTTCTCTTTTTTGTACTTTTCAAGGCATTCCCTGCTGCAAAAGTAGAGTGTCCTGCCATCCCTGTCAGTCTTATATGCGCTGTTTATCGGTACATAGGTGCCACAGTATGGGTCTTTTACGAGATCTTCGCCCTCAACACGAGGCTGATCCCCGGGACGATTCTTCGCTATCTTCTCTGGCGGGGTGAACATAAACCTCGACAAACGGTATACCACATATACAATAATGCCTGCAATTACTAAACGAATCATTCTCAAATATACGGGCGGTCTTCACCGCTCAGCCATTGGAGCTCCCCGCAACAAGTTGCTGGGAATCTCCGATTGTTAAGGAAAATATTTATTTTTTATTCGCTCGCTAACCCCGCCGCAAGCAGCGGGGAATGCGCTCGCTGTTCAATTCAACTGTATTGTTATCCTGAAGCCTGTCCAGCAGTCCATGGGCAGAAATCCCGAACGCAGGGTGTATAGCACAGGGAGCTATTTCATTCAATGGAACAAGCACAAACCTTCTCTTGTGAAGCTCCGCATGCGGAATGACAAGGTCTTTCTCATCTAGTACCAACTGATCGTAGAGGAGAATATCGATATCGATGATCCGCGGGCCCCATTTCTCTCCTCTGTGCCTGCCCATCTTCTTTTCCACTCCCTGCATAGCATCCATGAGGGCACGTGGATCGAGCATTGTCCGTATCTCCACAACTCCATTTACAAACCAGTCCTGCTCCTCAAATCCGACCGGTTGAGTCTTATATAACGATGAGCATCTCAAGGCCCTGACACCATCCACATCGGATATGCCTTTTACGGCAGCGACGCAATTCGCAGAGGCATCGCCGATATTGGAACCGATACCCAGGAAGCAGATAACGCCATCATCCATGGTGATATCCTTGTTTCAATTCTTCAAGCCCAGGACATCCTGCATATCATACAGACCGTTTTCCCTGTCCACAATCCAGGTGGCCGCCCTGATCGCCCCCCCGGCGAAATTATCACGGCTGTGTGCCCGGTGAATAAACTCCAGTCTTTCACCCATACCGCCGAAAAGCACCGTATGCTCGCCGACAATATCACCTGCCCTCACGGCATGCACACCGATTTCGGCCTCCGGCCTCGCACCTACCATGCCACTGCGTCCATACACACCGACCGTATCAATGTCTCTGTCAAGGCCCTGAGCTATGATCTGGGCCATCTTTACAGCGGTCCCGCTAGGCGCATCCTTCTTCTGGTTGTGATGAGCCTCGATGATCTCAACATCGTACCCGTCGCCCAAGATCCCGGCCACATCTTTGAGCACCTTGAATAGTACATTGACGCCCACACTCATGTTGGGCGCCAGGACACACCTCGCACCCTTGGAGAGGTTCGCCACCTCCTCCATCTCATCCGGTGTCAATCCCGTGGATCCTATGACGATGGCCTTCTGATGTTCGGCCACGGTCCTGAGATGTTCAACAGAGGCGATATGACTACTGAAATCAATAACGACATCGGCTTGTTCGATGCACCCGGCCAGATCATCTCCCAGGACAACGCCTGTTTCGCCCAGTCCCAGATACGCCCCGACGTCGCTTCCGATGAACTGATGCCCCTTCTGATCCACCGCACCCACAAGTTCAACGTTCTGGTCGCCGTGTATCAAGGTAATGATACGTCCACCCATCCTTCCGGCGGCTCCCGCAACTATTACGTGTATCATAGTGTTCACCATTACCAGATCAGACCGTAATCGGTCATGATCGTCTTTAATTTCTGGTAGGTTGCATCTGCCATTTTGCAAAGGGGGAGCCTCAGTTCATATTCTATCTTCCCCATCATCGCCAGGGCGGCCTTTGTCGGGATAGGATTTGTCTCCAGAAAGCACCCATCCATTATCGGACTCATCCGGAAGTGAAGCTCACGTGCCCTTTCCAGATCCCCCGCCTCAAAGGCATCGATCATGGCCGCCATATCTTCGGGGATGACATTGGATACAACGGAGATAACCCCCTTGCCCCCCAGCGCAAGAACGGGAAGAGCGACAAAGTCATCGCCGGACAGGACGTCAAAATCGTCACCGCACAGTTCTATGACCTTACTTATCTGCTTCAGGTCCCCCGTGGCTTCCTTTATGCCGACGATATTGCTGATCTTTGATAGTCTCGCAACGGTCTCCGGCAGAAGGTTAATCGACGTTCTACCCGGTACATTGTAGGGAATAATCGGGACAGGAACTGCACCGGCAACCGCCTTGTAGTGCTGGTACAGCCCCTCCTGCGTGGGTTTGTTATAGTAAGGAGTAACCAGTAATGCCCCATCCGCTCCAACTTCGTACGCATGCCGGGTAAGCCGTATGGCCTCCTTCGTACTGTTGGATCCGGCCCCTGCGATAACGGGTACCCTCTTCTTGACGGCATCCACGGTGATCTCGACAACCCTGTCGTGCTCTTCATGAGACATCGTTGCGCTCTCTCCTGTTGTACCGCAGGGAACAATGCCGTCGGTTCCCCCTTCTATCTGGAACTCGATCAATTCTCTGAGCGCTTCTTCATCCACCATTCCGTCCTTGAACGGTGTTACGATCGCGACTATCGCCCCTCTAAACATTGTTCTCCTCCTGTTGAAAATTTTTCTTATTTCTTTTTATCGAACATACGTCCTTATAACATAAAATCAGGAACACGCTCGCCTCTTGCAAGGTCTGCACGGGTTTCTCTCGACCGTATCACGTAGAATGCTTCATCCCTGACAAGCACCTCCGGAACCCTCGGCCGTGAGTTGTAGTTTGAAGACATGGAGAAACCGTACGCTCCGGCACTCATGACAGCCATCAGATCACCACGTTCCAGAGCGGGGATGACCCTTCCTCGGGCAAAAAAGTCACTCGATTCACAGATAGGGCCGACCACATCGGACAGGACATTCTTCAGCTCCTTGAGTTCAACAGGCCGGATCTCGTGATACGAATTGTACAGGCTGGGTCTCATAAGGTCATTCATTCCCGCGTCAGTTATGACAAACCTCTTGTCCGCGTTGGTCTTTGTATACAGCACCTCACAAACCAGGATACCCGCATTCCCGACTATTACTCTGCCCGGTTCAAATATGAAGGTGCAATCGATATCACGCACACTGTTCATAATGGCTTTCGCGTAATCCTTGGGATGAGGCGGCGTCTCCTGATCATAGGTAATCCCCAGACCTCCCCCCAGATCCAGATACTTGATGCCGATCCCTTCATTCCTGAGGGACGAGATCAGCTCTTTCAGACGATCGAGTGCGTCTATAAAGGGAGCAATCTGGGTGATCTGTGACCCGATATGGCAATCCACCCCTATGACTTCTATATGATCCATTTTTGCTGCACGTCGGTACTCTCCCAGAGATTTCTCGATATCTATTCCGAACTTATTTTCTTTCATCCCGGTCGATATATGGGGATGTGTCATGGGATCTACATCGGGATTGACCCTCAGAGATATTCGCGCAACGGTACCCATTCTTCCGGCACAGTCGCTGATCACCTCAAGCTCCTGTGAAGATTCCACATTGAACATGAGGATATCGCTCTCCAGCGCGTAGCGTATCTCTTCTTCCCTCTTTCCGACCCCGGAATAGACTATCTTGTGCGGATCGGCTCCTGCTTCAAGAGCCCGGTAGAGCTCTCCTCCGGAGACAATGTCGATCCCGCTTCCCTCTTTGATGAATATCTTCAGAATAGCCACATTGGAATTAGCCTTCGCGGAAAAACAGACGATATGCGGAATGTCCTCAAATGCCGAGTCAAAGACCTCGAAATGCCTTTTGAGCGTTCTATGGCTGTAAAGATAAAAGGGGGTCCCCACGGCCTGTGCCACTTCAAGAACCGGGACATCCTCACACCAGAGTTTGTTATCTATGTAGTTGAAATAATTCATAACTGTAAGACCTTACGGGTTAAGGCCTTCACCTCTTCCTAAAAATAATACCCGACCTTCGCCGTATTGGATTCTTCTCCACACATCCCGGAGGAATTACACAGTACAACCCTGTAAGAATAGAGAAACCCTCTTCTTATGTTTCGATCCAGGTAGACAAACCGCCCCTTTTCACCCCGGCTTACATCATGAAGCGGGAGGTATCCAACAATGACATAGACACGCGGGCAATCCGGGCAGTCATCACTTTCCGTCTTCAACGCACTCTTCAAGATCCTGACATGCCCTGCATATCCGCGCTCTTTGGGAACACTCCATTCCAGAACAGCTCTATCTTTTGTATCGATAGATACTTTCAGGTCTGAAACCGCTCCGGGATAGTCGACATCAGGGTAACGAGGATCGGCCTTCTTCCCACAACCAGTGGAGAATATAGACAGTGAAAATACCACCAGCATCAAGATTGTCCATACTGTATCCCTTTTCATCATACACACACCTTACCAGCGGTTCTAATCAATCCTCCCGGCTTCAATCGCTTCTATTCTCTTTAATACCGATTCTCTGGCCGTTCCGCCTGTAACATTTCTCGCATTAACCGAACCATCCACACTCATGCACGCATAGATATCATCATCAGCGTCTTTCCAGAACAGGCGAATTTCCTCTATATCAAGGGCCTGCATATCCTTCTGTCTTTCAATGCAGTATCCCACGAGGCGCCCCACGATACCGTGCGCCTCTCTGAATGGGATCCCCTTCATTACGAGGTGATCGGCCACGTCTGTCGCCGTAGAAAAGCCCCCCGCAGCACTCTCCAGCATCTTGTCCCTGTTGAATTTAAGAGCTCCCGTCATATCCGAAAGAACAGCAAGGCAGGCCTTTACTGTATCAACCGCGTCAAACAGAGGTTCCTTATCTTCCTGAAGATCCCTGTCATATGTCATGGGGAGCCCCTTCATGACGGTTAATATCGCCGTCAGATCTCCATAGACACGTCCGGTCTTCCCTCTGATCAATTCAGCCACATCGGGATTCTTTTTCTGAGGCATGATACTGCTGCCGGTGGTAAACGCATCGGATATAGCAACAAACCCGAACTCCTCGCCCGACCAGATGACGAGATCCTCACAAAAACGGCTCATATGCATCATCAGCAGGCTTGCATCGAAAATAAATTCCGCGACAAAATCTCTGTCCGAAACCGCATCCATGCTGTTTTTTGAGACCTTCGGAAAATCAAGCAGTTCGGCCACATATTCACGGTTTACAGGAAATCCTGTACCCGCCAGAGCCGCTGAACCCAGAGGCATGACATTTATTCTCTTCAGGCACTCTCGCAGTCGGCTTATATCCCTGTCCAGCATCTCCCAGTAGGCAAGAAGGTAATGGGCAAGAAGCACCGGCTGTGCCTTCTGCATATGCGTGTACCCGGGCAGTATGGTATCAATCTCCCTCTTCGCCACAGCGACAAGAGATATTTTAAGATCCACCACAAGATCGAGGATATTGAGCACCTCATCCCGAAGATACAGCCTCATGTCAAGGGATATCTGGTCGTTTCTGCTTCGTGCCGTATGAAGCTTTCCCCCAACCTCGCCGATACGATCTATCAAAGATCTTTCTATGGCCATGTGTATATCTTCCAGATCGGAAGAATAGGAAAATTCACCCTCCTCCATACTTTGCAGGATGTCTCGAAGACCGGTTAGTATCTTTTCTGCATCTTCAGGTGAGATAATCCCCTGCACGGCAAGCATGCGACAATGCGCACTGCTTCCTTCGATATCATAACGATAAAGTCTTTTATCGAAATGGAGGGAGGAGGTGAATTCCTCCACCCTTTTGTCGGTGGGTTCGGAGAATCGTCCTCCCCACGGTTTTTTCTGCCCGGACATACGTCAATCCTGTCATTTGGCCAATTATTTTTTCAACAACGCCTGCATCTTCAGCCTGAGCGCGTTGAGCCTGATAAACCCGGTGGCATCCTTCTGATTATAGACATCATCCTCATCAAAGGTAGCCAGGTCCTCACTGTAGAGTGATACAGACGCCTTGACACCTACAGGCGTACAGTTCCCTTTGTACAATTTAAGGCGGACTGTTCCGGTGACATCCTTCTGTGACTCATCGATCATTTTCTGAATCATCTCTCTTTCAGGAGAGTACCAGAAACCGTTGTATATGATCTGCGCGTACCTCGGCATAATGGAATCTCTGAGGAGCATCACTTCCCTGTCCATAGTGATTGTTTCCATCGCCCGGTGAGCGGACCAGAGTGCGGTGCCACCCGGCGTTTCATAGATTCCTCTCGATTTCATACCCACAAAACGGTTTTCCACCATATCCATCCTGCCGACACCGTTGTCTCCCGCTAGTGTGTTCATATGATCCAGAAGCTGAGCAGGGCTCATTGTCTGCCCATCGACCCCCACAGGGGTTCCCTTCTCAAAGGTAATCTCTACATATGTCGGTCGATCGGGCGCATCCTCGGGTGAAACGCTCATCACATACATATCTTCAGGCGGCTCTTTCCACAAATCTTCAAGAATTCCTCCTTCGTGAGAGATATGCAAAAGATTTCTATCTTCACTATATGGGCTCTTTTTCGTTGATTTTATGGGAATGTTGTACTTCTCCGCGTAATCTATCATGGCTTCCCTTGAATTGAGGGTCCAGTTCTCATCCTTCCATGCCGATATAATCTTTATGTCCGGATCAAGGGCTATGTAGGTCATCTCAAATCTCACCTGGTCATTTCCCTTGCCGGTAGCACCGTGACAGACAGCATCCGCACCCTCTTTGTGAGCGATCTCAATCTGTCTCCTGGCCACTATCGGCCTCGCGAGAGAGGTGCCCAGAAGGTATGCCCCTTCATATACCGCATTGGCCCTCAGGGCCGGGAAGACAAAATCACTTACAAATACTTCTTTCAAATCTTCCACATATGCCTTGACCGCCCCTGTGGCAAGAGCCTTTTCCTCCAGACCGTCAAGTTCCTGTTTCTGCCCAACATCTCCGGTAAGAGTGATAACTTCACACCCATACGTTTCAATCAACCATCTGACAATCACGGAC
This sequence comes from uncultured Syntrophaceae bacterium, assembly GCA_964579455.1. Classification (GTDB taxonomy): domain Bacteria; phylum Desulfobacterota; class Syntrophia; order Syntrophales; family UBA2210; genus UBA2210. The sequence continues at coordinate 9,278 of CAZOHQ010000049.1, forward strand.
GAATCAAGTCCTCCGGAATACGCCAGTACCACCTTCTTTACCTTGCTGCTCATCTCCTATTTCCTCCAACCATTAGTATTTCCATAATCGCCTTCTGCACATGCAGACGGTTTTCCGCCTGATCAATAATTACAGATTTCGGTCCATCTATCACACCGGCTGTGATCTCTTCCCCGCGGTGGGCGGGCAGACAGTGCATAATGATGGTATCATCCTTCGCGCACCCTACCAGTTTTTCATTTACCTGATAATCCCGGAACGCCGCCACCCTCTCTTCCTGTTCATCTTCCTGCCCCATGCTGGCCCATACGTCGGTATATATCACATCGGCGCCGGATGCCGCATCGGCAGGAATCCGCAAGAGCTCTATCCCCTCCTTCGACTCTCTGATCCCTCTCTCCAATATGGAGGCATCAGGATCATACCCTTCAGGGCAGGCAATAGCCAGATGAAAGGGAAGTCTGGCCGCGGCATTTATCCAGGAATTAGTCATGTTGTTTCCGTCACCGATATAGGCTATCTTCAGTCCTTCATACCCACCTTTTTTTTCTATGATGGTGAAGAGGTCGCTCAGCACCTGGCATGGGTGCAACAGGTCCGTCAATCCGTTGATGACGGGTATCGTGGCATATTTCGCAAATTCCTCAATCAACTCCTGTTCAAACGTCCGTATCATGATACCGTCTATGTATCTGGACATGATCCTGGCCGTATCTCTGACTGTCTCGCCCCTTCCGAGCTTTATATCTCGCCTGCTCAGGAAAATGCCCGTCCCGCCAAGTTGATGGATACCCGCTTCGAAGGACAACCTTGTCCTCGTGGACGATTTGTCGAACAGCATACCCAGGGTCTTACCCCTCAGGGAATCATGCACCTC
>CAZOHQ010000050.1:0-3969 GCA_964579455.1 uncultured Syntrophaceae bacterium
CCTGCCCATTCTCGCAATCGCCCGTCTCACAGCCGCCATACAGATCGGACGGGCACAGACACAGAACGAGTGCGATTAGCGCCGTATTAAGCAGGAGGTTCATGGCCCTTTTCATCCATACTGGTGTTGTCGGCGAACAAGCCTTTCTTTTCATGGAGGATCCTGACCTGGAAATGTTGTCGAATTGCGATTCTCCACTGGTTGCACGCTATTCTACTGTAACCACCTGAACTACCGTATCCGACTCTCCAAGGTTGTTCCAGACTTTGAACGAGACGATATAGTTGCCTGTGGTATATGTGCCGAGTTCCCCAAGATTGATGCTCCCAGGGTTCTGGGCGTTTTTAGTAATCAATTCTGTTCCGTCTTTATCAGCAAATGTCCAGAACCAGTTGTGGATGGAAGTGCCCGAAACGGCAGTGGAGTCGTCCGTAAAGAGGACATGATTACTATCGCCCAGATCGGTCGAGCTGAACGACGCCGTCGGCGCCGTCGCTTGTACGGTCTGGTCTGCGACTTCAACCACCTTCATCACGGTATCCTGGGCGCCGAGTGAGTCGGTCACCGTGAGTGTCACCACGTAACTTCCCGCAGAGTCCAGACTGACGCTACCGGGATCCTGGATGGAGGAATGAGAAATAACCGTTCCGGTCGCACGGGCAAAGGTCCAGTACCACTCGACAATGGCGGCCCCTGTTACCAGAGAGGGCGTCGAGGCATCCGTAAAGAGGACATGATCCTCGTCATTCAAGTCCTCTGCGGCAAAACTTGCTATAGGGAATTCAGCCGTGGTAAGCGTGATATCCGCCGTCGCGGAGGCGCACTCAGAGCCCACCACCGCTGCCGTTATCGTTTCGGTTCCGGTGGTATTGGAGGCCGTATAGGTCGCTTCGGCGATGCCGTCCACCGTCACGGTAAACGACGGAGCGATCGTGCCTGTCCCCGACGTAACCATAAAGGTCACGACCTCACCGTCGGCGGGACGGTTCAGGGCGTCGGTCACCATCGCGGTGACAGCGCTGGTGCTGATCCCGTCCGCGGTAAGTGTGGAGGGATCGGCGGAAAGGGTGATCGATTTCGTGTTGTAGGGGGAATGGGGCAGATGACATGCATCCTCTTCAATGTATGGGAGCCAGAAGGTAGAGGTTGTTTTTGTTTCTGTCCCGAGAACAAGAGTGGTAGCCGTGAATTCATCTTCGATCCAGGCCGCCGACGATTTCGTGTATATCAGTTCGAAGGTGGCTACACCGTTTTCGTCGGTGGTGACATAACGAGGGATTGCTCCCGCTGCAGAATTGGGGGGTGTCAGAAATCCATCCCCGTTCCGGTCTTCAGCGGAATCCAGGATCAGGTTCCTGTTTTCATCTTCATTGTCCAATATGCATTCATACAGGGGCTCGCACTTATCATCTTCCACCTCATACCAATATCCGGAGGCGCAACGTTTCGGCCACACGCCGAGGGAAACGGTCGTGCCCTGTACCGGGTTGCCGTTCGAATCGGTCACTTGGACGGCCATGGGAAGCGTGTAGGCCGTGTCGTTGCTGACGGATTCTATGGCAGTACCATGGGTGATCATCACCGAGCCGGCGGTGCCCCCAATGATGATGGAGAGACAGTCGGATCCTGCCGCAGGCATCCCCACCACGGAGGCGCAAATCTCCACGCCGTTCGCGCCTGAAGAGATCGCACCGGCGGTAAAGGTCGCCGTCGCTTTTCCTTCGTTGTTTGTGTAGGTAATGGCGGGTGATATGAATTCCCCACCGCCCGTTGCCGTGCCGTCCGTTATGGAAAATGCGACAGGGGCACCCTTGATGATCTGATCGCAGTCGTTCCGTACCGTCGCCACCAGTGTGGCCGTGTTGATATCTCCCGCGTTTGTTTCTATGACTGTCGGGCTTGCCTGGAAGGCGATCTGCGATGATTCGCTCACGGGAGGATCGATACCGACCTTCAGGGAATCGCTGGTGAGCGGATCGGTCGCATCCATCACCCAGACGGTCGCGACTCCCGCGGCATCCGAGATCAGCACGGCCGAAGCCGTCCCCGCTGCTGATACGGGTACGGTTATGACACGGCCCGTTTCGCCGCCCCCTGTCAACTGTCCTACCGTTGTCACAAGCAGGACATCGTCCTGATCGGGGGCGTTGACCACTATGGGAAGAATACTTCCCGTATAAAGCGAGGCGGGATCTTCCTCCGGAGAGGTAATGCCGAAGACAAAGCCCTCCTCTCCCACCACAAAGTCCAGACTCGCTTCCGAACCCAGAGATTGCGCTGTAACGGTCACATCACCGGGGGTGCTTCCCGAGACGTCCACATCAACCCTGCCATTATCCGTATTCCAGGACTCTGCCGAGAGTGTAACTCTTCCTGCCGGGGTGGCGGTCAGGATAACGGGGGCACCATCGATGCCTGTTCCCCCCGCATCGTTGACGGTGATGGTAAGATCGACCGCGGGCGCACCCACTTCTATATTCGTTGTATTGGCTGAGAGCGCCACGGTTGTCCCGGTAATCTCCACATTGACATATCGCGGTTCTTCGATGCCATAGACGAAGGCCCCGATCGATACGTAATGATTCTCTTTGTCCGATCCTGCTGAGAAGGTCACACTGGCCTTCCCATCGACATCGGTTTCCACATTCGAAGCGCTGAGCTGACCCCCGGTAGCCTCGAATGCTACGGGGACTCCCTCTATAATGGCACTGCTCTGGGCACGGACGGTTGCGGTGATGGTGACACTGTCGGACGTGTCTGACTTAACGGTTGTTTTTGACGATTCAAGCGAGAGGGCGGCAGGCGTGTCGGAGACCGCAACAAATTGAACCGTTACCCCCTGGGTCACCCCATCCGATGAGGCGGTTACCGTAGCCGTTCCCGGAGTGGAGGAACTCAGAGAAACCATGCGCGTTCCCGAATCGTCCTCCGTTGTTACCGTATAGCTTGTCGCACCGTTTGCAAAGGAGCCGAGGGTTGTGGAGAAGGTTACCTTGGTCCCCTGTGACACTGCACCTCCGGAACCATCACTCAGTGTGGCCGTGATCGCTGCTGAACTGGAGCCATCCGCGGGAATTTCCTCCGAAGGTTCGGCAGTCAGAGCTATAGATGCCGTCGTCGTGGTGACGCTGCTCCCCCCGCTGCTTTCCGTTGAACTTCCCCCGCATGATATCAGAAGGGTAAAGATACAGATAATCATAAGGCCAAACCGAAGGTACCTTTCTCTCATTGTGCAACTCCTTTAGCTTCTTCCGCCTGAATTTTTTACGGGATCATCGATGTTGCTTCCCACGCAGTGATTACCCCTCTTCCCCGATTATCCTCGGGGTGACAAATATCAGCAGTTCTCTTTTCGCGTTGTTGATGGTCTTGGTCTTGAACAGCCAGCCGAGTACAGGAATATCCGACAGCCAGGGAACACCTTCTTTTGACTTACTTTCCGTCGTATAATAAATACCCCCGATAACGATCGTGTCTCCATCCGCGACAACCACCGTGGATTGCACACTGCTCGTCTTTATCGGTGGTTCGTCCACTGTTATTGACCGGTCCGCATAATCGTTGTTGGCCATCACCTCTATGGATATCCTGCCCTCGGGGGTGATCGTGGGCGTCACCTCCAGCTTCAGCACCGCATCCTTGAACTCCGTATTTGCCTTTCCATTATCATCAACCACCGTGTACGGGATTTGCTCGCCCTGTTTTATCGTGGCCTTTACGCCGTCGAGCGTGGTGACCTTGGGCGATGAGATAATCTTACCATCGCCGGTGTTTTCAAGCGCCGACAGCTGGGCGTCCAGAATAAACTTGCTTGTTCCCATTACCAGCCCGAGCGCGGGTGACGCAACAGTGGCGGCAGAAGGAAAATTCACGGCAACATTGCTGCTGGTCAGGCCTATCCCGTTGGGGAGGGAGGTCACATCTCCCGACGCGGAGGTCCCGATCATAGCACCATAATCCTTCTGACCC
>CAZOHQ010000050.1:3979-9746 GCA_964579455.1 uncultured Syntrophaceae bacterium
AGAAGGAAAATTCACGGCAACATTGCTGCCGGTGAGGCCTATCCCCTCCCCGGGGAGGGTGGTCAGAGTTCCCGACGCGGAGGTCCCGATCATAGCGCCGTAATCCTTCTGACCCCAGCTGTCCTTATACCCATATCCCCATTTGATACCTAACTCCTGCGCAAAACTGGTGTTCACTTCTACGATCTTTGCCTCTATTGAAATCTGATTGAGTTTGCCCTGGGCCACATCCCTTTTCTGCTGTTCCTCTTCGGCCTTTTTGAGCTCTGCAAGGGGCAACACCGTTATGACCTTCCCTGACTGCTTCTTGCCGAGGCCGTTTACTTCCAGAATCGTATCCAGAGCCTGATCCCAGGGGACATCCTTCATGTTCGCCGTCACTTCACCCTTTACATCGGGACCCGCGACGATATTGAATCCACCTACCTCCGATATCAGCCTGAATACGCTTTTTATGTCGGCGTCCTGGAAATCAAGCGTCATTTTTTCACCGGTGTACTGGCCGTCTTTTTCTTTCTGTAGAGCGACTTTTCCGTTCGTGATCTTCATGATCTGGGCCGCAGGCGCGGGTTTGTTCTTCGGAGAATATCCCGCGGCGGTTGCCGTCTTGTAGGACAGTGTGGAGACATCAAAATCAACAACCACTTGTGTGCCGTCTTTCCTGTATCTGTAAGGGACAATTCTATTCAGGAGCATCCTAACATATGCCTCATCTCCCCCCTCTGTCGTCTTCTGGGAAAGAGTTAAGCGCTTCAGGTTTCTCAGATCGCCTCCGCCGTATTCTTTTTGCATATCCCCCGGAAGAGACACATCCCTGAAGTGTATAACCAGGGCATTGTCCGATTCTTTCGTTATGTCGAAATCGGTGGGTTCGGAAAGGAGTATGGACACCCTCTCTTTCCCCTTCATCTTTTCAAGGACCACGTCTTTGATTTGAGCGCCGCCTGCTTGTTCAACAGCCATTTCCTGTACAGAAGAAACTCCGGCGGAAGTATTGTCGCCGATCGTTGCACAGCCGGACAGAACCAGAAGACCCATCAGGAAAGAAAGGGCAAAGGTACGAATGTTTTTTTCTGGTCTCATGAATCCCTCCCATTTTTTCTAAGCGTAAGGATGACGCGTTCTGTTTGTATGTTTCCTTCAAAATCTTTTATCTCCTCCAGCACAACCACACTGTCGGATAGTATCTCCATCACTGTGCCGTTGTTTATCCCAATACGAACACCCTTGCGGAGGATATACCGTTTTCCATCCGGGGTCTCCACCATGGCAATCCTTTTTTCCCCGGCCAGGACAATACCGGTAAGGCGGAACTCCTCCGTGTCGAATCTCTGGAGGGGAGGAAGGGCCATAACGTCTTTTTGCTCTTCTGGTTGTGGTGCCTTCTCCACCTTTTTCTCTTCTTCCACTATTTCAATAAAAGGTTTGAAGGGATCCGGTTTTCCCTCCGGATTGTATCGATAGGTTTCAGCATTTGCCTCCCCCGTCTCGGCACAATACACCACCGTGGTCACAGGAAAGAGAAACAACACCGTAAGTGCCGCCGTAACCCATTTCAGCGGATGGTTATTTCTTTTGTGTATCCGGTTTTTCATTCGTCTCTTCCGTTTTTTCCAGAAACATGTATATCTTCATTGAACAGTCGGCCGTAAGGATATCTTCACCGGCATCTTGTTCTCCCTTTTTGATTTCAACATCCGTTATATTGACTATGCGCGGAAGATGTGCCACGCTATCGAAAAAAACAGCGATATCATTATACTTTCCCCCAACGGTAATCCTGACCGGTATCTCCGCATAAAATTCCTTCGGGACGGGGGCCATGGGTTCGAAAAGGATAAAATCGAGTCCAGCGTCCCTTCCAGCTTCGGAGACGGATGTGAGAAGGCGGGGAATTTCTTTCTGCTCCGGGAGCTTGGCCAGGATTACTTGCAGAGCTTCCTCCAGCCTGGCTATTTCTTTTTTATACTGTTCTATCTGCCCTACTACCAGCTGCCGTGCCGCTATCTGTCTGTTGATATTTTCCAGGTCTTCACCCAGTTTGACCTTCTTGTCGAAGACGGGTTGAAAAAGATAAAACCAGTAGAAATATCCCAAGAGAAGAAACAGGCCAATGGATATCATTACTTTTTTTCCGGTAGACAGGCGTTTTATGTCATCCAGTCCTATCGCCATTTTTTATCCCTTTTCCGCCGAACATAAGAGCACAAACCCCATCAGTTTCACCCCCGAAACAATCGTCTGTTTGGATGAAATCAGGTCCACCGTTTGAATATAGGGAGAGTCTTCAAGCCTTTTCATAAACTGCGCTATGGCAGGATTGTTGACGGCCACTCCCTCCACACGCAGGTTATTATCCTTCTGTGCAAGGCTGGTAACCCATTCACGCTGGGGTGAAATCCTTGAAGCGAGTTCATCCATGATATGCACGGGGAAGAACCTGTTTTTTTCAAGGTCTTTTATTACTCCTATCTTCTTTTCCAATATCGCTTTATCCGCCTTGAACTTTTCCAGGTTTCCCGTCACCTTTGTAAGGGCGTCCAATTGGATACGCGCCGATTTGACCTCGGTTTCCAGTTTCGCAACGCCCATAACCACGTAGATGTGGAGAGAGATCACCAGCAGGAGGAATACTCCGAAGGAAAGCAGCCCGATGAAAACCTGACGTTTGGTACCGGCCTTCTGCTTTTGTTCACGATATGGAAGGAGATTGATTTTTGTCATTTGTTCTCTATCCCCCTGAGGGCCAAGCCAACTCCGACAGCAGCGATAGGGCCGATATCTTTTATATAAGACGGACTGAAAATATTTGTATCGTAGGCTATATTTTGAAAGGGGTTGAATAGGTCCGTTTCACATTGAAACTGTTTCTTCATGGCGTCAGTTATGCCCGGAATTCTGGCGCAACCGCCACTGACGAGAATACGACTGATATCCGACTCCCGTGCCGTTGAGCTGAAATAATCGAAAGACCGTGCTATTTCCAGGAAAATGGGTTCAAGATACTCGAGAGATCCTCCCTCTGTGTTGTCGTTCTCGTCCGGGCCTTCAAGCTTTATTATTTCAGCTTCTTCAAAAGAAACATCCAGTTTTTTTTGAAGGGCCTGTGTAATGGAGTTCCCCCCCAACAGAATATTTCTTGTAAAGACGGACTCACCGTCCTTGACAATATTGATATTGGTTATGCTCGCGCCGATATTCACCAGGGCAATGGTATCATCGGCATCAAAATCATAGTTTTCCCCATAAGCCGTTTCAAGGGCAAAGGAATCAACGTCCATTATCGCAACTCTTCGTCCCGCTTTTTCTATTGCGTAGGCATAGCTTTCGGTAACATCCTTCTTGGCGGCAGCGATGATAACTTCCATCTGATCTGGATCGAGTCTCCGTTCGCTGCATATGTGAAAATCAAAATTAATATCTCTGATGTCGTCGAAGGGCATGTATTCCCCTGCTTCATCAATGATCAACTCACGCAGTTCCTCCTCTTCCATTTTCCGGAAACTTGCCTTCTTAATCATGACAACATGGCCGGAGAGGGCCGTTACGACATTCCCTGCCCCAGAGCGGGACACCTTGAAAAGTTCCTTTATTTTTTTGACAAGGGCGTCATGATCATTTATCAAACCACCCTCTATGACTCCCCGTTCCAGAGGCACCTGCGCAAAGCTATGCAGAATGCACCCTTCTGAGGTATACTGCAGTTCAACAAGCCTGATTAGGCTTGATCCTATATCGATTCCAGCGGTCTTCTTGCTTCCCGGGAGCAGATTCTTTACTGAAAACATGCGGTTTATCCACTTTCCATCAATCGATAAATTGATATACTACATCGCCCTTTTTCACCATGCCGAGTTCTCTTCTCGCCACTATCTCAACATGGCGTGAATCGGTCTTCAGCAACATTATCTTTCTTTTCAGTTCATCATTCTCTGCAGCGATACATGCATTGGTCTCTTCCAGAGCCGCCTGTTTTTCCTTCAACATACGATAATCTGTAAATCCTCTGTTTCCAAAGAGTATAAAAAGTGACATGATAATGAAAATCCCGAGCAAAAATCTACCAATTTTCATACAGAGACCCTTTTCCTATGCAGGACAACAGCCCTTAAATCAGCAACAACTATGCCACATGGCTTTTTGGTCACCGCATACTGTGTGCCACAAACAGTACGAAACCCTTCAACCATTGTCAGGAATAGGACATCTATTCGTCATAAAATCAATAACTCGCTAATAATAAAAAGGATTACCTAATCCCCGGTGATAGCGACATGCCGTATTACAACAAGTGGCATGCCGACTATAACAATTCGAAATGACAAGATTATTACCCATTATACCCTGTTTCTATTTTTCTGTACAAGCTAAAAATGGTTATTTTCACCGTAAAAACAGTGATTTCTTGCATAATTGACGGTTCTGTTTTGTTGTCAGAAATCGTCGGAAGGGAGAAACTGCTGAGGTTCACCCAAAAGGAATTCTCCCTTTTCAATCCAGGTTTTCAGGATATTGGCGATTTCTCTTGCCTTGTAATAGCTGGACATGGGTGCGGCAGGGATAACCCTGCCACCAAGTTTTATCGTGCCGCTTCGAAGCTCTTTATAGCTTACCTCGCCTATGCTCTTTGAAATTCCATTTGGATAATCAACGCCATAGTCATAGACCTGCGCGTATATATCTTCATCTTTGACGGCAGTATACCGCACCATCTCTTCATTAAGTATCGGTATGGGGACTCCTATCCCAACATAAAGGGAAACCCCGTAGCCGAGCATGCTTGCCCCTACCAGCCACTGGGGATTCATATCTTTCAGGTTTCCTATGGTCGCCAGTGTTCCCGCTCCCTCTTTCGGAACGCCGTTTTCTCCCCTCAGCACATCGGGGTTGTGTTGAGTGCCGGGCCAGGCAACAAAACCCTGCGTCCCACAGAGAAATATCCGTGTGCCGATGCCGATAGTCTTGAAATATGGATCGTTCAGGAGGGGGCTTAGCTGTCCTGATGTGGCATAAGTCACATTGGCCATGTCGGGTCTGAGCACACCCATATAGGTGTAGATTGTCCGGTCCGACATGTTCGTCGCGCAATTGTAATTCTGATAGGCGTTTCTGGGGTTGAAAAGAACAGCGTCCCTGAGATCATGTATCGTGACGTTCTTTTCATGCTTCCGGGCGGGATAGCAATCGGTGCCATAGGATTCGAGACGCAGTCGGATGACCTTCCCCGCAACCAGATCTTCCAAGACGTGACCCCCGCCATAATTGAACTCGCCCGGGTGGATGCTGTTGAGGGGGTCTCCCTCAACGACCTCGGTAGCCCCGATATAGCAGTCAACAGCGGCGATACCGCCGTAAGCCGGAACGTCGTTGAGCCAAACCTTCGAGGCTCGTATCTTGGGAGAGGTGTGGCCGAAGTTGATAAATGCACCCGATGAGCACATGGGGGCGAAGGTTCCGGTAGTTACAACATCCACCTCCCGGGCCGCCGCGACATCGCCTTTTTGCTCTACGATATCTATAATTTCTTCCGCGGTGACGACTACGGCTCTGCCTTTTTTTATCCTCTCGTTTATTTCCCTGTAGGTTTTATTTACTTTATGTTTTTTCATTCGATCATCATTCCTTATGAATATCGCAGTGAAAATACACTAAATAAGTAAATAAGACAAATAAAAAACCCCTGCCATGGCAACAGGCAGGGGCGTCGGTTTTAAATCCGCCGGATTTCTAACAAGCTATGTGAACCGTCATGTTTGTCCGGTATGGC
>CAZOHQ010000051.1:0-701 GCA_964579455.1 uncultured Syntrophaceae bacterium
ATAACGTGGAGTCTCCCGATTTTCGGCTGGAGGGGTCGCGCATGGAGGCATTAAAGCTGCCGGCAGTCCTTGAGAACCTGGATACCTTTATCAGGTTTGCACATTCGGGCGCCGCTTCTTTCGGATTGAACAATAAGAGAATAACTGCGATCGAGCTTGCTCTGGAAGAGGCCCTGGTCAATGTCTTTAATTATGCCTACCCGGAAGGGTCCGGCCTCGTGGAGGTCCGTTCCGGCCCCCGTGATGAAAATGAGTTCGCTCTAGAGATTGTTGATGAGGGCATGCCCTTTGATCCCCTGTCCCGTTCTGATCCCGATGTCACACAAGGAGTTGAAGAGAGGGAGATAGGCGGCCTGGGAGTTCTCCTCATCAAAGAGATGATGGACCACGTGGAATATCGTCGAGAGGATACGAAGAACATTCTTACCTTTCTTGTTTTTAAAGAGTAGACAGGCCATGACAAAACGCAGGATATTTTTAGTGGCAGCGGTCTTTTTTTTGTGCATCGCCTCCCATGCATGGGCTGCCGAAAAATCCCTCAAGAAGGTGTCATTCATACCGCAGTGGGTCCCCCAGGCACAGTTTGCCGGTTATTACATGGCATATGAGAAGGGGATATATGAAAGATACGGTATCGACCTGACCATCATCCCGGGTGGGCCCGAAAGATCGCCCTCGGATCTGCTCGAAAGGGGGGCGGC
>CAZOHQ010000051.1:711-6734 GCA_964579455.1 uncultured Syntrophaceae bacterium
GCCGGCATTGGTGAAGGTAGCGCCGCGACTGCCAAGGATGTGGCGCGGCTCGGTGCAATAGGAGAAGCAAGCGATGAGCGTAAGACTCGGACTCGATGCCAAGCTCTACCGCAACAACGCGGACTACGTAACGCCCGACTGGGTCGAGATGGGGAACGTGAAGGACGTGTCTCTTTCGCTCGAAAAGGGAGAGGCGGATTTTGCCACGCTCTGGCTTACGACGGGCATCCAGCTGCGCGCACAGGGTGTAAAGGTATTGAATATCGCCCAGATGCTGAGGCGCTCGGCTCTGATGCTTATCGCGAAGAAATCGAGCGGTATTGAACGCCCCGAAGATATGAACGGCAAAAAGGTCGGCCTGTGGGGCCCGGTCTTTCAGATTCAGCCCCGTGCCTTCTTCAAAAAATACGGGCTTGATGTCCGGGTGATTCAACAGTCCTACTCGGTTAATCTCTTCCTCAGGGATGGTGTCGATGTGGCCTCCGCCATGTGGTACAACGAATATCACACGATCCTGAACAGCGGCCTGAATCCTGAAGAACTAACCACTTTTTTCTTCCACGAGCATGGTCTCAACTTTCCCGAAGACGGGATTTACGTCCTCGAGGAAACGTATCGCAAGGACCCGGAGCTGTGCCGGTCCTTTGTGAAGGCGTCGCTGGAAGGATGGCAATATGCCTTTGAACATCCCGATGAGACAATAGCGGTTGTCATGAGGAACCTGGAAAAAGAACACATCCCGGCCACGGCGGTACACCAGAGATGGATGCTGGCACGGATGAAAGATCTGATGCTGCCGGACGAGAGCGGAGGTGAGTCTCCGGGGAGTCTGAGTCCCGAGGATTATGACCGTGTTGCCAGGGGGTTGCAATCAAACGGGCTGATTGAAAAAATCCCAAGTTTTACCTCCTTCTATCGAGGGGGTGACAAATGATGCAAAAACGGGGGATCGCCTTTAAGCTGATAGTGTTCATTCTTGCCGGTGTCTCTATCGTATTCCTGGCTACCTTTGGATATAACTATCTCTATTCGCGAAATCTGATCGTAAAGTACATAGAGGAGAATGCCAAGAATCTCGCGGGCAGAACAGTCAGCCAGATTGATGAAGTGTTGAGTTCTGTTGCAAAGGTCCCTCAGAATATCGCCTATCTTCTCGAGAATACCTCCTGTACCGCCGAAGAACTGAACAATTTTCTCCGCTCGGTAGTACGGGATAATGAGGATATCTACGGCGCCACCATAGCTTTCGAACCCTATATGTTTAATTCCGAAAGAGCGCGGTATGCCCCCTATTTTTATAAGGACGGCGAAGGAAAACTCCAATTTTCCGACCTTGCCGAAGAGGCATACAGCTATCTCAACTCGGATTGGTACCAGATCCCGCGGGAACTCGGGCGCCCTCTATGGAGTGAGCCCTATTTTGACGAAGGGGGCGGCAATATTGTCATGTCAACCTATTCCGTTCCGTTTTATCGGGTGAAAGATGGAAGGCGGCGTCTTGCCGGGATCATCACCGCGGATATATCGCTTTCATGGCTCCAGCAGATTGTTGAATCAATCAAGATCGCCAAGACGGGTTACGGGTTTGTCATCACAAAAAACGGGACCTTTGTCGTACATCCCAATAAAAAGCTTGTCATGAACGAGACCATATTCTGCCTTGCAGAGAGCAGGAATGACAAGGGGCTTCGTGAGCTGGGCCGGGACATGATTCACGGCAAGTCCGGATTTGTTCCCTTCAGGAGCACCGTGACGGAGAAGATGTGCTGGATGGTCTATGCCCCCTCGAAGGCGAGCGGCTGGTCCGCCAGCGTCCTCTTTCCGCAGGACGAACTGATGGCTGATGTGACCCACATGAACCGTATGGTTCTGATCATCGGAATCGTCGGGCTGATCTTTCTGTGTGCCGTTATCGTCTTGATAGCCCAGACCATCACGCGTCCCCTGAGGCTCCTGGCCGGAGCGGCGCGTACCATCGCGACAGGTGATCTCGACGGCCATATCCCGCGCGTTACGGCGCACGATGAGGTGGGCGAGCTTGCCGAATCACTGGACTACATGAAGGTGTCGCTGAAAAAATACATTGAAGACCTGACCGAGGCGACAGCGGCACGGGAGAGGATAGAGAGTGAGCTCCAGGTAGCGCACGACATTCAGATGGGGATCCTCCCCAAGGTATTTCCGGCCTTTCCGAACATGCCGGAATTCGACCTGTATGCCATGCTCCAGCCCGCGAAGGAGGTAGGGGGGGACCTCTATGACTTCTTCTTCCTCGATGAAGATCACCTGTGCTTTCTGGTAGGAGATGTCTCGGGGAAGGGCGTGCCGGCATCACTATTCATGGCAATCACAAAAACGCTGATCAAGACAAAGGCCACACAAGGATTGACCCCGGAGGTTATCCTCGGCAGAGTCAATGAAGATCTCTCTATGGACAACCCTTCTCTCATGTTTGTCACCGTTTTCCTGGGCATACTGAATATACGCACGGGGAGGCTTGACTATTGCAACGGAGGGCATAACCCACCCTACATCATACGTGCCGGCGGCACCCTTGAAACGATTGAAACGACGGGCGGCATGGCCCTCGGCGTCATGGAGGATTTTCAATATCAGTCTAAAACCGTGACAATCGGGAAGAATGACTCAATCCTTCTCTTTACTGACGGTGTGACCGAGGCGATGAATGAGCGCCACGAACTCTTCTCGGAGAAACGGCTGGAAGAGGTGCTGATAACGTCAGAAGAAGCTTCGGTAGAAGAATTGATCCAAGGCGTCCTGAAGAAGGTTTTTGAATATTGCCGTGATGTGGAGCAGACGGATGATATTACCATGCTGGCAATTCGTTTCAACGGATAGTACAATGAGTGCCAGGGAAGAGACTCTTGTCCGTGGCGCCATTCGCCGTTGCACTATTCCGATATACTAATGGGCGAACAATATGCAGGTGGTACACCGGAGATTACAGCTATTCCTGGCCTTGGAGGACTTCTCGTTCCCCGAATCCCTCTACTACAACATCGTCATGCGACGATATCCACCCGACAAACAACGCCAGCCGTCTCTTCTTCATCCTGCTGATCATCATGGGACGGGAATCTTTATCGGGGTGATCGCGAATGAGACGGAGATGGGCCTCCTCAATCGGTATGGTGTCGCAGACAACGGCCCTCTTAAGTTGCCAGCCATCCGAGAATCATCTACATTAATGTAGGATATAAGTCCAAAAATCACCTTAGCGTCGAATTAATTCCTGTATCTGTTCAAGGGTAATCAATCATTAAAATCATAATAAACCATTATATATCAATAAGTTATAATATATATAGTCTAAGTCTTGCCATTCTGGCACCTAAATTGCTGTATCTACAATAACGTATTATTTGAACGCTTCGGAATGCCCCGGATGAAAGGGACCTCTCTCCGGATGTTGTCATTTTATACTAATATCTTTCAAGGAGGTCACACATGAAGAAAAGAGTAACAACAGTTCTATTGATGCTGATGTTGTGCCTGATGGCAGGTACCGCATTCGCTGAAGACAGCGTCGCGTCAAACAAGGTTGCCCTGGATACGGTGTGGGTAATACTCGCCGGCGTGCTTGTTATGTTCATGCAACCCGGTTTCGCACTGCTGGAGGCAGGTTTTAGCAGGGCAAAGAATGCCTGCAATATCCTTATGAAGAACCTGATGGATTTCGCGTTCGGCAGTTTCTTTTTCTGGTTTATCGGATTCGGGCTTATGTTTGGCGCGGGCAACTGGTTTTCAGGAACATCGGGGTTTTTCCTGGTCGATGGAGGCGGGACTTTTGATTCCCTCTCATGGACCATCGTTCCCCTGGAAGCAAAATATTTCTTCCAGTTGGTCTTTTGCGCGACGGCAGCCACGATCGTATCGGGTGCTATGGCGGAGAGGACCAAGTTCAAGGCCTACATCGCCTACAGCATCATAACCTGCGCTATCATCTATCCCATATCTGGGCACTGGATATGGGGCGGCGGATGGCTTGCCGGACTTGGCATGTGGGATTTTGCCGGATCGACCGTTGTCCATTCGGTGGGAGGCTGGCTGGCCCTGGTTGGCGCCATCCTGCTTGGACCGAGGATCGGAAAATATGCCGCCGACGGGACCGCGAAGCCGATCCCTGGACACAGCATACCTTTGGGTGCCCTGGGAGTATTCATCCTCTGGTTCGGCTGGTTCGGATTCAATGCGGGCAGTACTATGGCAGCAGTTACTGATATCGGTCACATTGTGGCGACCACCAACATCGCCGCCGCAATCGGAGCTATCGCGGCCATGCTGACATCCTGGATTCTTTTCAAGAAACCCGACCCCAGTATGAGCTTCAACGGTGCCGTCGCGGGGCTGGTTGCCATTACGGCACCCTGTGCCTTCGTGTCCATCGGAAGTGCCGCCCTCATCGGTCTCGTCGCGGGTGTTCTTGTCGTCCTGTCTGTCGTCTTTTTCGTCACGGGCCTGCCCGTCGACGACTCGGTGGGAGCGATTTCGGTTCACGGTGTCTGCGGCGCCTGGGGCACGTTCGCAGTGGGACTGTTCGCACAGGACATTTTCGCGCCGGGTACCACCGGAGACGGCCTCTTTTTCGGAGGCGGATTGAAGCTCCTGGGAATACAGTCCATCGGCATCCTGTCCGTGTTTGCCTGGTGTATGGTAACAGGATTTATCATGTTCTATCTGATTAAATTAGTGATTGGTCTCAGGGTAAGTCGTGAAGAAGAATTGCGCGGACTCGATCTTGATGAACACGGCACGGAAGCCTATCATGGATTCCAGATCTTCAGTAACCAGTGATGAAAGGAGCTATCATGAAATTGATTATCGCATATATCAAACCGGAAAAACTGAATGACGTGAAACAGGCGCTCTTTGACGCCAATGTCTTCCGCATGTCGGTCACAAATTCCCTGGGCTGTGGCCGCCAGAAGGGCTATACGGAATCGTACCGCGGTCTTGTCTCGGAGGTCAACCTGTTGAAAAAAATGCGGCTGGAAATTGCCGTGAACGATGATTTTGTCGAACCGACGGTCAACGCCCTCATAAAAGGAGCTCGGACAGGTGGAATCGGTGACGGCAAAATATTCGTCACTAATCTGGAAGAGTGTATCCGTATCGGCTCCGGAGAAACGGGGCCTGTGGCAATCGGCTAACGAATTGCAGGGTAGGTAACAGTCAAACGTTGATATACGACTACCTCCATTCGGGTGCCGCTGAAGGAAAGTTTTGAATTGTGTGCTTTTGTAGTGATGACCTCCAGTGCATTGTCTGCATGCATGAGATCTTTACTTTTTTTCACGGCACCCGGAGCCACGCCCGACCGGGAGTGAAAAAGGTCCCTCGATTATATTTACGGGGTACATTTCTTCCGGGAAGATGTTAATTTTTACCAGTGCTATCACTAATACAGTAAAAATAACAATTCAAAAAATATGAGATTATTAGCTGTTTTCTGATTCTTTACCTTATTCTTTATTTTTTATCTTGACATCGACAGATTCGAGGAATAAATAAAATCTCAATTACTGGTGATGTATGCCGGTAATTTCAAAGTATATTCGAATCATCAGTTTTTCAGCACCACATTTTCACGTTTTTAGTTTCATCAATACAGCATAGTCACATTCCGGCTACCGATGAGAAGTTCCGTTTCCCCACAAAGGGAAAGCGTTTCTTATGGAACCAATCAGTCGTTCAAAGCAGTAGGAGTGTATCGTTTCGAGAGCAATTGATTCCATTCCAAGGGAAGGAGATCAATGAAGTCCTTAACGATGAAAGTCGGCAGGTTCACAATCATATTACGGGCGCGGAAAACGATAATTCTCCCCCCCTATAAAGGCGCCACGCTCCGCGGCGGTTTCGGCTACGCCTTCAAAAAAGTCGTCTGCGCCGTCGGGAAGAAAGACTGCGCCGACTGCCTCCTGAAAGACCAGTGCGTCTATTCCTATGTCTTCGAAACACCGCCCCCTCCCGGCACGAAAATCATGCGCAAGTATCAAAAGGCC
>CAZOHQ010000051.1:6760-8027 GCA_964579455.1 uncultured Syntrophaceae bacterium
GAACTGACCTTCGGCCTTACCCTCATCGGCAAAGCCATCGAATATCTCCCCTACTTTATCTTCGCCTTTCAAACGCTGGGTGAGATGGGGCTGGGCAGGGGAAAAGGGAAATTCGAGTTGAAGGAGGTCCGAAGCGCTCATGACGGAACGGGCGGTAACGGCACGATCTATACCTCCGCCACAAAGCAACTCAGCTCCTGTGAGACCATCTCCCTGCCTCTGGACATCAACATCGCGAACTGCGGCAGCAAACCGCCCGGTTCCATCACCCTCGATTTCCTCACACCCACCAGAATCACCCACGACGGCCACCGTACGCTTGCGCAGGAGATAGACTTTCAGACACTGATCAGACAGCTCCTGCGGAGAATCTCACTGCTCTCATACTTTCACTGCGGTATCGACACATCAGACTGGAACTTCAAAGGAATAATCGAAACGGCAAAGGAGATCAAAACTACAGAAAGCAACCTGCGGTGGTACGACTGGGAGCGCTATTCGGGTAGACAGGACAGAAGGATCAAGATGGGGGGATTAACGGGCCACATCCGCTTTGAGGGGGATACGGAACCCTTCGCATCATTGCTGAAAACAGGCGAAGTGCTCCACATAGGGAAAAACACGGGATTCGGGATGGGGGGGTATTTAGTCATTTAAATCTTAAGGTGACTTGGATGAGTCAGAACTTTAACGGGGGAATTCTATGAGTAATTATAATCAGAGAGAATATCAACTCATAATATTTATGTCATTGGTATATGGCATCAGTGATTTTTATAAGAAGGGTGAATATATCGATACCAACAGTAATTCGCAAAAAATAGTAAGCGATTGCTTTGAAAAACACTTTTCTTCACAGGTATCGTCCTTAATATCTACAGATGAATTATCCTTCATTAGAAACACAATTCAAAACCCTGATTCCATTAATAATTGTTTAAATGTTGCATGTAACCTCGCGTCAGGAAGACATGTACAAAAAGAAGAGCAATCTAAACGAGAGAATCCAACAACATATGAAAGGCTGAAATCAGTATTTCAAGATATCTCCCTCGGACATACGTCACCTTCAGACAAATACGAACATAATCTTTTCCCCTTGTCTCTCGACAAAGAAGAAATGTTTCCCAATACGTTGTTGACGCCAGTCTCTGCGTCAGACTTCAACATATTTTGGGAGGAGTTTATCGGAGAATTGGTAGCAATACCTGCAAGCACTCTTAGTAATTATATCAATAGTTTGTTTTATCTCCTATGGAAATATGCT
>CAZOHQ010000051.1:8099-9685 GCA_964579455.1 uncultured Syntrophaceae bacterium
GTGTGATGTTTCACGATTCGATCATATCAAGACAACAGCAGCTTTAGCTGGCTGTATATTCTCAACACAATCAAGCGATGAGAAAAATAAGAATACATTCCTACTCCTTGGCGGTGATGTGTCCGGTATTCAGCAATTTATTTATAAGATATCTAATTCGCAGGGTGTTGGAGGTGTTTCAAAGAGATTAAGGGGCCGTTCATTTTATTTAACTTTACTGCAAGATAGCATCACCAATTATATTCTCCGAACAATATTAATCACTGGTTGCTTGGTCAATACGGTGGAGATCTAGGACTCGCATTGGCTTCAGTGGAAGCAGACCATGCGGATATCATCAATTACTCCGGTATGCTCAAGAGACTCGACGAAAAAATAACAACTGAGAAAAGAAGAAAGTTTAAAGAACTTTTTGATGAAATCCACTTTTGGATAGAGGACACAAAGGGTCATGGTGAAATCAGGGTTTGCAGGTCATGCAATACAACCCTTGTCAAGAAAGGGAAAAACGATGAAATATGTGTTGACTGTGAGCTTCATAAAAAGATAGGAAAAATTCTCCCCAAGGCAGAGCACATAGCATATGTATCCAAACCTAACGATTCAATAAAGGGACAGGAAGTACCCTTCGGAGATATCGGCTCTGCCTATCTTATATCAGCCAAAGACTACTCAAAAACCTATAGTGATTTGCCGGAATCCCCACTCGTATCGTGGATAAACAAAGCGGAGGGTCCCTTCAAATACATAGCGAATACAGCCCCGGTAGCAAAGAAAGATTTTAAACAAGAAACCGAAGAAGAAAAAAATGGAGAAAATTTAGCGAAAGAAGGGAATGTATTAACCTTCGAAACTATCGCTGACATGAGCATCGGGGATAAGAGAATCGGAATCCTCAAGATGGATGTTGACTATCTGGGGCTTATATTTGCCATAGGTCTTTCGAAAAAACAGAAATCAATATCGCGTGTCATGGCATTAAGCAGGGGGATGGACTGGTTCTTTGGAGGATATCTCAATGAAATTTGCACCAGGGTTTTTGACGAATGGAAGATGAATTCCGATAAAGCGGGATGGGAAGGAAAGGCTGAGGACATCACAAACATATTTTACACTGTCTATGCCGGTGGTGATGATCTGCTGATCATCGGTCCTTGGAGCGAGATGCCAAAACTGGCGCAGGAAATCAGAAAAGAATTTAAGAACTATACCTGCAACAACGCAGACATCAATCTATCCGCAGGGATATACCTCTGTAAGTCGAAGTTTCCAATCAGTATATCAGCCCGATTAGCGGGAGAAGCATTGGAAAAATCTAAAGAGAGCGGCAGAGACAGTATAACACTCTTTGGCGACACAGTTCTATGGGATACGAAAGACGATGCCCTTGGTTTTAAAGATCTGCACGCATTTGGTGAGAATCTTTACGCAGCAATATCATCTGGAGAGGAAGATCACAGGCTCCCGCGTGGATTTGTGCATGGACTGTTACGAAAGCACAAACAGTTCGAGGGAGGCACGGATAAAAATTTTATTCCGGCAGTTATCTATCAACTGGAGCGGAACGTAAAGGGAAGTGCAAAGAT
>CAZOHQ010000052.1:0-9640 GCA_964579455.1 uncultured Syntrophaceae bacterium
GCGGTTCCGATAGCAGCTATATCCCCGTCGCCCTGATAGGAAAACACTATTCTGTCAGGGAGAACACGTTTTATCCCAGTGGCCAACGCCGCGCCTCTTCCGTGGGGAGCCTCTCCCATATCTATGTCAAGGTAGTCATAGGCCAGTACCGCGCAACCGGCCGGGGGAACGCAAATGACTTTTTCACCTATATCCAGTTCTTCGAAGATTTCTGCCAGCAATCGATGAATGATACTGTGCCCACACCCGGGACAGTAGTGAAACGGCGCCTTCTTCATGTATTTTGGTCTATTAAAGACAACCTTTTCCATCCGTTAATCCTCTTCCAGATGCTGGCGGTAATAGAGGCTGCTTATTACCTTGGCTATTTCATCGGGGGTGGAGACAATCCCCCCCGGCCGTCCATAGAAGTGCACGTTGCTTCTTCCCTCCAGGGATAGCTTTACATCATCGAGCATCTGTCCTGTATTCATCTCAAAGACAAGGAAATGCTTCACTAATCTGCTCATTTCCCTGATGACGCGTTCAGGAAAGGGCAAAAGAGTAACAGGCCTTAAAAGACCGACCTTAAGTCCCATTTCACGTGCCCTCTTAATGCCGCCCTTGGCTATCCTCGCGGCGGTTCCATAAGCGATAACTATGAGTTTGGCATCTTCAGTCATAAAGGTTTCCGCACGTGCAATTTCCCTGGAAATAATTTCGTATTTTCTGGCGAGTTTCCAGTTATGTTCTTCCATCTCCATCGTGTCCAGGATCAGGGACTTTATTATTCTGCTTGGTCTTCCCTTTGCACCGTCCAGTATCCATGGCTTGGGGGGTAGCTCAGCGAGATTAATTGGGTCAGGGAGCACGACAGGTTCCATCATCTGCCCCATCATGCCGTCGAGCAGTATCATGACAGGTGTTCGGTATCTGTCCGCATATTCAAAGGCCTTTTTTGTGAGATCGGCCAGTTCCTGGCCGTGGGCCGGAGCAAGAACTATAGAACTATAGTCCCCATGTCCTCCCCCCTTGGTTGCCTGGAAATAATCACCCTGGGAAGGGGCTACATTGCCGAGGCCTGGACCACCCCTCATGGTATTAACAATAACAGCGGGTAGTTCCGATGCCGCTAGAAATGATATGCCTTCCTGCTTAAGGCTTATACCCGGGCTGGATGAACTTGTCATTGCTCTCGCGCCCGCCATGGATGCCCCGAGAACCATATTGATAGCGGCGATTTCACTTTCGGCCTGGATAAAGGTACCATCTTCAAGATCGGCCATTGCGCCGGACATGAATTCCGGAATCTCGTTCTGCGGTGTTATGGGATAGCCCGCGTAAAATCGGCATCCGGCGCGTATGGCTGCTTCACCGATTACCTGACTCCCCCTCATTAACAGCTTTTTATCCACGATAGACCTCTATAGCGATATCAGGGCAGATAACCGCGCACAGGGCACAACCTGTACATTCGCGACCTTCCTCATCTCTTGGTTCCGTGACCTTGGCGGGATAATACCCCTTTTCGTTTGGTTCAGTGGAGATGACGATACATTCGTTTGGACATACCGACATGCAGAGATAACATCCCTTGCACACCTTGCTGTCGATTACTATTCGGCCCTTTTTTGTTTTTGTGGTCATAAGTTTTGCTCAGATTACATGCTATCGTAAATTTCCATCTACAATGTGTCGATAAACTGGATTTTCACACGAGCGTTGTTACTTATTCTCCAGTTAGGATTTTGTCAAGGCTTTTAAGCATAATTATTTCAAGAAAAATCAATGATTACTCAGTGCCGGGCGCAATCGTTCCGTTTACTCTATTATACGCCAAGAATTCCGAGTAACAGTTATCTGGTCCGAGGAGGGATTCGATGTCCGCGGGAGAAAAGGAACAGGAATGAAACAGGCGTTCCTCCAGGACTTTTGTTTTTTCCCCGAGCATCCGGATATATTCCCTTCGTTTTGGCTCTATTCCATATCTTTCCATAATATAATCTATTCGTTGTGTGAGGGTTGCAACTTTGTCATGTACCACACGTTTATCCGAATAATTAACCACATCCGCTTCCGTGGGGCTTTCGGAGGCGAAATACTCATCAAGAAGAACATGTTGTCCAACGATGTTTCCAACCTCGGGGTACCCCAGGCTTATGAGCAACTGTTTCCCCGTCTGTGCGTGATCTTCATGGGTCTCGAAGCTTCTTGTTTTCGTTATATCGTGCAGCAGTGCCGCTGCCTGGACAATGTCCGGATTTATGTCTGCCTCAATGGAATTGGCGAGAAACATGGCTACTCGACAGACCTGAAGAGAGTGGGCCACGATATGGTCCATCATCTTCATCTTGTACATGATATGATAGCATTCCTGCCGTGCAGGTATCTGCATATTCAACCATCCTTTCGTGGCACTTTCTAACAGATAGAAGGAAAAAATGCGAGACTGTTTTTTTCTCTCAGGGCAGTAACGGGAATGGTTAAAAAAGGGTTGTTTCCGGATGGAAACTTAATAGCGCATCAGATAATCCATAATATAGGCTTTAACCCTTTCCTTCGAATGGAATATTCCAAAATGTCCTTCGCAGAGGATATCAGCCTTCAGGTCAATCAATTTCATCATTGATTTTTTCCATACACCAATGTCGGAACCGAAGCTGGTGAGAAAGGGGCCGTGTATATCCTGTCCGAAAAGGATACGTTGATCCTCTCTGTCGCAGTAGAGGCTCAGAGAGCCGGGTGTATGTCCCGGAGTGTGTATCCAGTGAATCTGCTCTTTTCCAAAGGAAAGAGTCCCCTGATCGCCGGTAAGTCGTGTGTCTATGTGTGTTGGAGGAAATGTTGTGCCGTACATCTTGGCAGCGGTTGCAACGGGGTTTCCACTCTCCACAGCGTCCGCATCAAGATCATGAGTAACTACGGTACATCCGAATTCTTCTTTAAAATAGGGTGCCGAACCGATGTGGTCTATGTGACAATGGGTTAGAATCAGCGTTGATATGTTGGCCGGATCCATGCGCAGATCTCTTATATTCTCCACGAGCAGATGCGAAGTCCTACCCGCACCGGAATCAATCATAATCAACTCTTCACCACAATCAACAATAAAAGAGGCTGCGTCCTCTGCGTGTGAGATATCAGGTCCCCCTATTATGTAGACACCGTCGACTATTTTTCTCTCCTGTTTCATACTGAACCGCCGCCGTGTAATAATGCCTATAACCCATTATGCTGACTTATGTATCATACGTTGTTAAACGCTATCAATAACAATAAAGTATATGATGTCGAGTTATATTGACGATTTATCTTTGAGCACAAGTATATTGGAAAGTGCGCACAAAAAAACCCGGGAAGTTACTGCACTTCCCGGGTAGAATATACGTGCCGGTTAAGATCGTATTATGTGCCATGACCTAACCGGCTTTAGAGGGTTTAAGCTTGAATCGGAGGAAGTTCAATTCGACTCTACTTGATGTTTATCAAGCAATATATGTGCCAAGAGCAAAAAGTCCCTGCTAAGTGTCTGAAATATGTACATGCCATTTGTCGGAATCCTGATAATAGATACATTGCTTATATTGAAAAGAGGAATAAAATGTCGAAATAAACAGAAGTTCAGGTGAAAATAGCGTAAAGTCAACATGTTAATGAATACGTTGCATTTGTGTAAATCGACATAATTGTCGAATAAGTGTGTTTTGAAATTATTATTCGAAATATTTTGACGTGCCATTTTATTATGATACTATCAATTATAATACAAAAGTAGGGGGCAAATATTAAAAAAGTCAGGAGTCAAAATGATAGAAGAAACTGTTTTTATTCTGGATCACGGTTTCTAAATACCGGACACATGGATAATTGCACTATACACTCGAATATTGACAGGGGGAAGGTATGATAAAGAAAGTAGGATGGGGTATACTTCTTCTGCTGGTAGCTTTGATAGCGCTCTTGGTCTTTCGCAAGGCCCCCATTGATCCTGTCTCGTATAATCCACCTCAAAGACCGGAGATGGCTGGTATACTTTTACCGAATAACCTTCTGGATAAGGCGGAACTTCTGGCTGTCGGAAGGATACATGGCCCTGAGGATGTGGATGTGGATAATCAGGGCCGTGTATATGGCGGTACTCAGGACGGTAGAATTGTGCGTCTCCTTCCTGGTGGTGTCATTGAGACCTTTGCCGAAACACACGGACGTCCTCTGGGACTTCATTTTGATAAGAGACAAAACCTGATTGTATGTGACGCCTACAGGGGGCTGCTTTCCATAAACAGGGACGGGTATATAACCACCTTAGCTACATCGGCTGAGGGTGTTTCCTTCAAGTTTACAGATGATCTCGATATTGCGAATGATGGTATGATATATTTTTCCGATGACAGCGATACGTTCTTTCAGAAAGAATACCTCTACGATCTGCTGGAAGCAAGACCTCACGGAAGACTCATGAGTTATGATCCGGCGACTGGTAGAGTGAAAGTTTTGCTGAAAGGCCTGTTTTTCGCCAATGGTGTGGCCCTTTCCGAAAATGAAGATTTCGTACTGGTCAATGAAACGTACCGCTACAGGATACGGCGCTACTGGCTAAAAGGGGAGAAAGCAGGGACGAACGATATCTTTATAGACAACCTGCCGGGATTCCCTGATGGAGTGTCTGCAAATAGAAAAGGAACATTCTGGATAGCCCTGTTCACTGTACGAAATGATATTTTGGACCGGCTTCATCCCTCTCCACTCGTGAAGACTCTCATGTCCAAGCTACCCCATTTTCTGTGGCCCAAACCGCTTCCCTATGGATGTGTGCTTGCACTCGACGAAGACGGAAATATCATTAAGAGCTTTCAGGAACCCACAGGCAAGCACTTAAGAGAAATCACATCAGTCCAGGAACATGAGGGGTATCTATATCTGGGCAGTCTGAATTCCGACAGAATAGGAAAATATAAATTACCGTAAGGGCGCACCGCCTATTTCTTGCCCCACAACAGCAAGATTACCTATGCCATTCTGGCTATAATTAAACAGACGGTGGATATTTTTAACCTGGAAAGACGGTATGCGAGATACTGTCGCTCCTCGGAGCATTCAATAAACAATGGGAATCGATGAGGTGCAGAGAAAGTTTACTATCCTAAATTCAAAAGGCCTAAATCATAATTCTAAGCAGTTACAGAATCAAATTTAATATCCCTCCGGCCGTCATTGACGACAGAATCATTATACCGGCCGATTTCAGAAAATCCTTTAAACCCAGCTCTCTGAACAGGACCGTAACTGTCGCAATGCAGGGGAAGAACATGGTCAGGACAACACTCCCTATAACCATCTGTTTGGCTGTCATTGCCGATAATGCCAGCATTCCGAGGGCGGCATCCTTACGGAGTAATCCTATAATGATCGCCGTCACCGACTCTTCGGGCAGACCCAGGACACCTTTTATGACAGGTGCTGTAAAGTCGGCTATATAGTCGAATATTCCGAGGACAAAAAGTATGTTAATAACCAGCACCGCCGCTAATATTATTGGGACGGCCTCTATGAGAAAGCCGCGGGTTCTTCTCCAAAGTTTCTGTATGATCGTGTTCCATGGGGGAATGCGGTATGGAGGAATTTCGATGAGGAGCTCCGGGCTGAACCCCTTTAATAAGCGATTAAGAAGTATTCCCAGAGTAATCCACACCAGAAACAGTGTCGCATAGACGATTGCCACGTATTGCCCGCCATACTTTCCAACCATACCGAATATCATTGCCTGGGCGGAAGCACAGGGTACTGCAATGGATATCAGCGTTGCCGCTATGAACCGCTCTCTTTTACTTTCAAGTACGCGTGTTGCCATTACAGCCGGTACATTGCACCCAAATCCCAGAAGTGAGGGTATAATCGCAAAGCCGTGCAGCCCGACTTTATGCATTGCGGTGTCCAGAAGCACCGCCAGACGGGGAAGGTACCCGGTATCTTCAAGGAGCCCGAGGATAAAATAAAATGATATGATATAGGGGAGTACCATGGCAAAGGGGACATACAAGCCGCTGCTCAGCAGTCCAAAGGACTCTATGAAGTTGATTTCTCCATCAAACAGTTTCCCTACAATGACATCGTGCAATAAGCCGCTTTTCCCCATAAAGGTACTGAGTTTCATCAATGCAGGCAACCAAAAGAAATGAAATATGGGATCGAACAGATAGGTTATCAAGAATTCGCCTATGAAGCGTATCACAAGAAAAGAAACTGTCAGGATTGCTGCGGCTATAATCATACCTGTTTTAGGCTTTACACTTGCATCTTCGAGACGTTCAAACCATCGGTGGTGCCTGTGTGATATCTGTTGCACCTGATCTATTATACTGCCTACAGAAGACCAGCGTTCATCGCGGTTTCTCATCGGAGAAGAGGGCGATACGGCTTTGGAAATATTTGTTACCAAGTCCTTTATCCCCTGACCATTCAGAGCCGATGTGGGGATAACAGGCATTGCAAGGATTTCTCTCAACTTATCAAGGTCAACACTTATTCCACGATGTTTTGTCTCATCCCACATATTCAGCGCAACTATCATGGGAATCTTCATTTCCATCAATTGAAGGGTCAGGTAGAGATTTCTTTCGAGATTTGTCGCATCAACGATATTTATAACAACATCGCCTGTCTTGAGCATTTCAGAGGCAATTTTTTCCGCTTCACATGTCGGTTCAAGGGTATATGTACCGGGCACATCAATGACTTCAACCCGCCTGCCATCTATCTTCATGAATCCGCTTGTATAGTTGACGGTAGTACCGGGATAATTGGAAGAGATCACACGTACCCCTGTGAGCCGCGAAAAGATGACGCTCTTGCCGACATTCGGATTACCCATAAGCAAGATCTTCTTCACGTTTGTTCATCCACCTCAATAAATATATTTCCGGCCATACCGAACCCTATAGCCACTTTCGTCCTGTCTACTTGGATAGTGACAGGTCCGTGCAACAACATTGAACTTACTTTTGTTATCTTTTTGCCGGTCCTGATTCCCAAAGAGTTGAGACGGTTGATCAGTCCATGTCCACCCTTGATTTCATACACAATGCCGCTTTCATCCGGCTTCAGATTATTCAGAGATTTAATCACAGTTATACAGTTTTCCTTCCTTGAAACAATCAGGGGACAGGCAACCTCAAGTACAGCAACTCAAAGCAGTCTGTCCCCTTTTTCGGGCACATGAACCCATCACACATCCGTCTGTAAGTGTTGGTACAAATATATTGTTTCTAATCTTTGTTCAAATCAGGCTAATATCTGTTTAAGCCCGCATAACATTTTTTGCCTGTAACCCGCGGTCGGTTTCCTCCACTTCAAAAACGACCTCGTCTCCTTCAGCAATTGTTTTAAAACCGTCCATATTAATTGAAGAATAATGCACAAATAAGTCCTGACCATCTTCCTGCTGAATAAACCCAAACCCCTTTTTCTCATTAAACCACTTTACGATTCCCGTTGCCAAGACTACAACCCTCCTTCTTAAGATTTATAGGCGCTGTGTCTTTCCCTCCAACACCTATTATTTAATCTCTATATTGTGTTACGTTGCTCGTCAAGGAAAAAGTGCTTCAATTTCTTCTAAAAGTCCATAATATGTATTCATTTAACTTACAAAATGTCGGCCGTTCATTAAAAACTTTTGTAACTTGCCTTTTTAGCAGTCATATTATAAAAAGAGCATTCCATTCTTTGGAGATTTCCGCGAGAGTTTACCCAGTACGCTTGGCATATGTGCCGGAGGAGGAATACGATAAGTACTAATGAAATATGAGGGAACGGTAATAAGACCCCCGAGTGAGGCGAGGAGCCTTCTGTTACAGATTAGTGTCGGTTGTTCACACAACAAGTGCACATTTTGTTCGGCTTACAAGGGAGAGAAATTCAGGATCAAGACCTTTGAGGAGATAGAGGAGGATATCATAGAAGCATCCGGATACGGCTATATAGAGAAGATATTCCTTTGCGATGGTGATGCTCTGATTCTCCCCATGAGAAAGCTGGTGCCTATCCTTGAATCCATCAACACACATATCAAAGGCGTAAAAAGAATTGGACTCTACGCGAACGCGAAGAGCATTCTGCGCAAGACGCCTGAAGAACTTGCACAATTGCGAGACCTGGGTGTGGGGATAGCGTATCTGGGGATGGAGACCGGGAATGATGATATTCTCCAAGCAATACACAAGGGTGCTAATTCCCGCCAGATGCTAGAAGCGGGTCGAAAGATCAAGAAAGCCGGCATCATACTTTCCGTTACAGTGCTCCTGGGCATCGGAGGAACGGCAAAAAGCATGGAACATGCATTGGATACGGCCAGGGTATTGACGGAAATCGACCCCGATTATGTGGGAGCCCTCACTGTTATGGTAGTGCCGGGTACCGCCCTGTATGAAGAACAGGTGTCAGGTACATTCCAATTGCCCGACAAGTTTGGGTTTCTTAAAGAACTGGGGATTATGGTGGCAAATTCCGATTTTACTGATTGTTTCTTTACCTCTAACCACGCCTCAAACTATCTGCCGATACGTGCCAGAATGCCACAAGAGAAAAATGAAACAACACAATTAATACAAAGCGTTATCGATTCTTCAAACAAAAAGATGCTCAGACCTGAATATCTGAGAGGGTTCTAGTGGAGCACTTTTCATTGTATCTGCATGTCAACCGAACAGGGGGATGAAACATTTTTCCGGAAAAAATAAAAAGATGGATCGGCACACTCTTTCCATGGGCAGTCGGAAGAAAAAGCCTTACGTTGTTGGAAGAGAAAATACAATCTATTGTCAACGCGGGCGAGGAAGATGGTCTTATTGACAGTCAGTCCGGCGAGATGATTCAGAGTATTCTCGAATTGCGTGAGACTCTGGCCCGGGAAGTAATGGTGCCACGGACAGAAATAGTTGCCGTGAACGACAGTTCCACCATAGAAGACATACTCGCCTTGATCCTGAAACACGGGCATACCAGGATGCCTTTTTACAATGAAAATATCGATAATATTAAGGGAATATTGAATGTGAAAGACCTGTTGAGATTCTGGTCGGAACCCTTTCAGAAGGGGGACATTCTCTCGATTCTCAGAAAGACCTATTACATTCCGGAAACCAAGAATATCCAGCTGCTCCTGCACGAACTCAAAGAAAAAAAATCGCACATGGCCATAGTAATTGATGAGTATGGCGGAACTTCCGGCCTTGTAACCCTGGAGGATCTGATAGAGGAAATAGTTGGTGAGATTCAAGACGAACACGATCTTGATGAAAATCCCTTCACAGCACTTTCCGGAGGTGAGGTTCTTGTGGACAGCAGGGTCGAGATCGAGGAATTTGAAGAGTATTTCGGCATAGAAGTACCGGAAGGGCAGTTTGAAACACTTGGAGGATTTATATTCTACCTTATCAAGAAGATTCCCGTTGTGGGTGAAACCCTTACCTATGAAAACCTTCTGATTACAATAGAAGCGGCAGATGAAAGGAGCATAAAGAAAGTAAGGATACAACGAACCGGAGAGGTGATTTTGCAGGTCAGTAACAAGAAAGAAAAGACGCGCGAAGACAATGAATAAGAAAACCCTGCTACTCTCTCTGATTTCCGGCCTGCTTCTCTTTTTGTCCTTCCCTAAAGC
>CAZOHQ010000053.1:0-9476 GCA_964579455.1 uncultured Syntrophaceae bacterium
AAACTACCTTTTATTAAGGGGAAAAATATGATAGACGTTCCTATATTCACATAGTCCTATGATCAATGATCGCGCCGGCAAGGAGAACAATCTTATGAAGAAAATGGTCGTTCGCATTTTTATTTTATTCCTTGTATTGCTTGCGATTGGCGATATCGCGGCTTTCGCAAGCGAAAGCACCTATAAAATCGGCCCCGGCGATTCACTGCTGATCTCTGTATGGAAAGACGAAAGCCTCACCCGCGAGATCATTGTTCCACCCGATGGCATCATATCTTTTCCCCTGACCGGAGACATCGACGTCACTGAATTAACAGTTGCGGAGTTGAGAAAGGTCGTTACAGAAAAGCTGAAGGTGTATGTGACCGACGCCACTGTCACCGTCATCCTGTTAGAGGCAAAAAGTCTGGTAGCCTACGTTGTCGGCAAGGTAACCACGCCGGGCCAATTTACGATCAATTTGAAAACAACCGTGATGCAGGTTTTAGCCATGGCTGGCGACCTGGACCCCTTTGCCTCCCCGAACGATATCATAATCCTTCGCCAGGAAAAGGACCAGTCTGTTAAAATACCCTTCCACTATAATGAGGTCAAGAAGGGAAAGAATCTGGAACAAAATATCTTCCTCAAGCGCGGAGATGTCATTGTTGTTCCATAATATCTCAGGAGCAATGAAGGATGGGTAAAGGAGGTTATAACACGATGTCATCTAAAAAAACCGTAGCATATCTTTTCCTGGCATTATTCTTTTTCGCACCCTGGACGGCATCTGCCGGGGAGATCATGGTAGTCCCTTCCATCGGAATAGCCGGGGCATACACCGACAATCTCTATTTTTCAGAAACCGACGAGGTCGATGATTACATCTTTACAGCAAGTCCGGTCATATCCGTCGATTATACAAGCGGGCTTCTGGACCTCCAGTCCGAAATCGGTTTTGACATAGTGCGCTACCTGGATGAAACTGACCAAAACACGATAAACCAGAGGTATACGGCAGATGTGGTCTACAGGGCATGGGAGAAACTGAGCTTTAATGGTAATTTCTCCTATATAAAAGACTCCACCCTTGAATCGGAACTGCAAGAGACCGGAATACTCAGCACACTATCGAATCGACACAGCTACAAAGCGGGTGGCGGGCTGACTTATGAAATAAGCGAGGTCTCAGATATCGATATCGGCTATAGCCACGGAGAAACGGAGTACGATTTACGCGAATACACCGATCATACAAGCGACTCCGTTTCTATCGCGTACAAGTATAAAATAAATGACCGCCCGGATGTACTCAGCATTACACCAACGTACAAAAAGCAGGAGTCAGACATAAGCGAAACGGATACCTACGGCCTCTCTGTCGGCATATCGCACGTATTCAGCGAGACGCTCCACAGTTCGTTTCATCTCGGCACATCGTATTCCGATACTCAATATACCGGGCGGCGTTCCTACACGGGCTGGGGTTGGACAGCGGATGCCTCGCTCAAAAAATCCTGGCCGACGGCCTCCGCCGGCATTAGTTATACGCGAAACACAGACTATACAAATGAGGGTGAACCCGCCGAAACAAACCGGTTTTCCATTCAGGGAAGCAAGATGCTGACAAGCAGGCTAGCTATCGGGTTTATGGGATCTTATTACTTCACAAAATCGCTGGACGAAACGCAAAGCGATATAGACACAAGATATCTTACAGTTACGCCCTCTATTACTTACCGGATTACGGGGAATCACTCGCTGGCATTAACATATGATTATTCTTATTCCCAGGACAGGAACCTGACAGGAGATAACGAGGCAGATCGAAACATGGTGCTGCTCATCTTCACCTTTACCTTCCCACAGAAGTGGTAGCCCCCGGGTCATTACTCAGGAATCAGGCGTTTGCATAATGGGTAAAGGCGGATATAGCACAAATAGTGGTTAGGGGCGACTTCAGTCGCCCCTGGCAGAACAACGATGGGAGGTTAAAACCTCCCCAACCCATTAGCAAGTGTGAGGCAATACGGGGAAGTGTAAATCTTCTCTGCCATAAAATAATCAGTAAAGGGATTTTTCATGGCCGATGGACTGAATATCAAAGAAATAAAGGGTATAATCAGAAGGCGTATAAAAATCTTTCTGCTGGTTTTCATACCAATCCTTATAGTGTCGCTCATCGTTGCCTCCATCCTGCCTCCGATTTATGTTTCCAAGTCGACGATCATAGTCGAAGCACAGCAAATACCCGCGGAATATGTAAGGGCTACCGTTACAAGCTATGTGGAGGAACGTCTTCAACTTATCACACAGCGAATACTCAGGCGGGAAAAGCTTCTGGAAATTATAAAAAAATTCAACCTCTATCCCGATATGGTGGGGAAATTCGCGACTGAAATAGTTATCGAGAAGATGCGCAAAGACATCACTTTTGCGACAGTTTCCACGGGTGCGCTGGCAGGGAGAAACAGACCAACTACGGTGGCTTTTTCTCTCTCATTTGAGGGTCCGGACCCTTCCACGGTGCAGAAGGTGGCCAGTGTGCTTGCGTCACTGTACCTTGAAGAAAATTTCAGAAAGAGAGAACAACAGGCCACCAGCACCACCATCTTCCTGCAGCAGGAACTGGATCGTATCAAGATGCAGGCCAACGAATACGCGGACAAGATAAGCGCTTTCAAGAAAAAGCATGCGGGAGAACTTCCCGAACACACTGCCATCAATATGCAGGCCATGGATCGCTTAAACAGGGATTTTGATCAGGCCAGCATGCAGATACAGTCCCTCAAAGAAAGAAAGACATATCTGGAAGGACAGCTCGCCGGTCTTGATAAATATCAGCCTCTCCTTGCCATAGCCACGGGTGAAAACACTTTTATGACTCCAAAAGAGCGGCTGCAATCTCTCCGCTCAGAATTGAACAGGCTTCAATTCAGTCTCTCGGAAAAGCACCCGGATATCAGGAAACTCAAAAGGGAGATTAGTGAACTGGAAATTCAGATCCGGGAAACACCCACAGACACAACAAATACACATATGGACGAAGGAAAAGATAATCCGGCCTATATCAGCATTAAGACACAGATAGACACCACAGACATAGAGATAAAAAACCTCCTTGCTCAACGCATCGCGATTAAAAAGGAAATGGCCGTTTATCAGAAAAAGATAGAAA
The DNA here is from genome assembly GCA_964579455.1 of uncultured Syntrophaceae bacterium. Classification (GTDB taxonomy): domain Bacteria; phylum Desulfobacterota; class Syntrophia; order Syntrophales; family UBA2210; genus UBA2210. The sequence continues at coordinate 3,158 of CAZOHQ010000053.1, forward strand.
GGGCGCCCCTCGTTGAGAGAGATTATAATAATCTTACCCAGGATTACGCGAACGCTCAGCGGAAATCCAACGAGATGATGGACAAGCTTATGGAGGCAACGGTCGCGAAGGGCATGGAGGAAACACAGTTCGGCGAGCGATTTACGATCATAGATCCCGCTCAGATACCCGAAAAGCCCGAAAAGCCCGACAGACGAAAGATCATGCTCATGGGATTATTCCTTTCGCTGGGTGCCGGTATCGGTCTCTCAATGACTCTGGAGAGCCTGGATCATTCCATTAAATCGGTAGCCGAACTTGACAGCCTGTCGGAGGTACCCACCTTATCCGTAATCCCATTAATGAAGGATGTGGAAGAACAGAGGCGCAGGCGCAGAAAACTTTTCATATGGTGTCTGGTCGTGTTTTGTGTAGTCTGCTCCGTCTCATTGGTACTGATTCATCTCTTTATGGTTCCTCTGGACATATTGTGGATACAACTTCAGCAGAAACTGACCATACTGTGGGCTCAACTTTATCAGAAACTGAATATGTTGTGGGTACAATTTCAACAGTAGGTAATGACTGACCAAAATTCAGGTCCGGGACAAACAGATGACCAAGATAAAAAAAGCCCTTGAGAAGGCAACAGACATCCGGAAAGATTACATACAGGATCCCACTGAGAGGGAAGAGAATGCCCCCTCCATGCCGGCTCCGCCAGAGGAAAAACAGCCCCGCCGGCACGTTAAGGCAAAGATAATGCCTTCCTATCTTCACACAAGGGTACAGGCAGTCGATCCGCAAAAGCTTATAAAAAACCGGATAATACCTGACTGCCGTATGAGTGATACATCCGACCAGGTAAAGATGTTGCGCACCCAGATCCTGGACAATATGAGGGCGGAAGGCAGGAGCACACTGCTTGTCACCAGCGCGAATCCGGGTGAAGGCAAGACGCTAACCGCCATTAATCTAGCAATCAGTTTCTCTCAGCAGCTGGATTGCACCGTTCTGTTGGTTGACACGGATCTAAGGAAACCCTCCATAAGCAATCTCTTCGGTCTCGACGCCGGCATGGGCCTTTCCGATTATCTGCGAGGCAAGGCGGAGATATCGGATCTTCTGATAAACCCCGGAATTCCGGGACTTGTTATACTTCCCGGGGGCAAACCCCTGCCGAATTCTTCGGAGTTCCTTGGCGCGCCGCGCATGGAATCGCTGGTCGAAGAAATGAGGAAACGGTACCCCGATCGTTTCATAATATTTGACAGTTCTCCCCTTCTGACAAGCGCCGATCCTCTCACATTCTCACGCTTTATTGACGGGATCCTGATAGTAGTGGAAGCTGAAAAAACGACAAGGGAAGATCTCAAACATTCGCTGGCGCTTTTAAGGGACAGACCGGTAATCGGCACCGTATTTAACAAGGTTAAAGACTGACCCAATAACTCACATGTATAAATCTTATTACGGCTTCAAAGAAAAACCTTTTAATATGACACCCGATCCCGACTATCTGTTCATGAGCAGGGGCCATTCGGACACATACACACATCTCGAATACGCGATTGTGGAAAACAAGGGATTTGTGGTTATCACAGGAGAAATCGGATCGGGCAAAACCACGCTTATTAATTTTCTCCTCAGAAGAATTAAAACAAATGTCAGGGTCGGTGTTCTGAATCAAACCATGGCACAACCGAAACAGTTCATGAAGATGATCTGTCAGGAATTCGGATTGGACGCGGACGGCATTGACAAAGCAGAGATGCTGAACAGGATCAAGGGGTTTCTAGTCCAACAATTTAACTCGAAAAGCAGGGTGGCGTTAATCGTGGACGAGGCCCAGAATCTACCCGATAAAACTATAGAAGAAATACGGATGCTTTCAAATCTGGAGTCTGAAAAATACCATCTGATCCAGATTATCCTGGTGGGCCAATCCGAGCTGAAAGATAAGCTCCAGCAAAGAAAGCTGGAACAGTTTGTTCAGCGGATAACGGTCTACTGTCATCTCAACGGCCTGGACAAAGATGAGGTGGATACGTACATTCGGCATCGTCTGAGCGTGGGGGGGACGAACAATCTCGACATCTTCGATCAGAGAGCGACCGAATCTATTCATAAGTATTCAAAAGGAATTCCCCGCCTCATCAACATTATATGTGACGCCGCCCTTGTTTACGGATACGCGGATGAACTGAAGGTAATCGGTGAAGACGTCATAGGAGAAGTGGTAAAAGACAGGGATACAGGCGGGGTTCGTACCAAGAGTATAAGCCCGAGACACACGCTTCCCGCATCTGGTACCGGAAGAGGAACAACCGGGGAGGCAAATAAAAAGATCCGGGATATCGAAAAAAGAATAAACGCACTCGAAAATACACTATACAGCATACATAAGGAGTTGAACACCCTCAGTTCCGCCAGGGGAAAACGGGATGAGCTTGTACTTGAACTTGCAAAGATGTTAAAACAGAGCATGCAGAACCGGTCTGATCTCCTGCTGGAAATACTGCAATCGGGACACAAAGGCAAAAGGGATGAAAAGGAGGCTACATACAACCTTGAATACCTGCTTAAGGATGCATAGAATGGTGAGCTTGTGGGAAATTTCCCGAGTGAACCGGGGAATTTGCCCCCTTTTCTGTTTTTTTAATTACTGCTCAAGCATATATATCGGGGAGGAGAAGTGTTAACCTCCCATTGCTTTTCTTTTATTTATTTGAGTAGGGGAGGTTTTAACCTCCCTGCTTTTTCCCCTGCTTGAGAATACATAAGCATACGCTACCACCTCTCGATCCTTTGGTATAAGGGCATCCCCTTCATTGTCAGTTCTCTTGTGCCGTTTTTAACTATCTGAAAAATCATACTTTCTGAGTATTGATTGTTATCAGAAAACGTGCTTTATAGAGGCTAACTTTAGCAGCAGGGTAAATCAACAAAGACAAAACAGGAGTATTACTGGCACATAAGTTGCTTTCATTGATTCCAAAAATTACTCGGGAACAGTGGTGTGAACAATGAATACAAGCCATTCTCAAAAAGAAAGTAATATTGTCAAATTCAGTGAATTGGTAGAACCTGGACATCGTCTGCATAACAGGCACCTCTTCCATGAAGAACTCCGTATGGAACGAAAAAGGTCGGAGCGATCCGGGAGATCCTTTCTGCTGATGACTTTGGATGTTGCCCACCTTGCAACAAGCAGCAAAGGGAAGTCTTCTTTGCGTAAAATACTGTCAGAAATACATACCCTTACAAGAGAAACCGACATAAAGGGATGGTATGCCGACGGGTCCGTCATCGGAATCATATTCACCGAGTTTAGTGGTAACAGCAAAGAAATGGTGACGGAGAGTATAACCCACAGGGTAAATACCAACTTTTTTCATATCATTAACCCTGAGATAATGAAGGAGATCAAGATATCTCTGAAGTGGTTTCCTGACAAAGACGATCAATTCAACAACAATTATAACCCAAATGAGATCTTTTATCCCGATTGCCTGGAAGATAACTGGAGAAGAAGACCCTCCCTGTTCATCAAAAGAATAATGGATATCACAGGCAGTCTCCTGGGACTTATCCTGCTGTCACCCCTGTTTATCATCATACCCGTCCTTATCAAGATATCTTCGAAGGGCCCTGTACTTTACAAACAAAAGAGGACCGGTCTGTTTGGAAAGGATTTCACCTTTCTGAAGTTCAGATCCATGTGGACAGGTTGTAAAGAGACCGATCACCGGAATTACATAAAAAATCTTATCTCCAATGGATCCGGTCAAAACCAGGGAAGCGTGGGAACAGATGAAAACATCCTCTTCAAAATGGCCAACGACGACAGGATTACCCCAATAGGGAAGTTCCTGAGAAAAACAAGCCTCGATGAACTCCCGCAGTTCATAAATGTATTGAAGGGGGATATGTCCCTTGTCGGGCCGAGACCTCCCATTCCCTATGAGCGTGAAGAATACGAGATTTGGCACATGAAGAGAATAATCAAAATGAAACCGGGCATCACGGGGCTCTGGCAGGTGGAGGGACGAAGTTCCTGCTCCTTTGACGATATGGTGCGCCTGGACCTTACATACATCAAAAATTGGTCCATCTGGCTGGATATAAAGATTATATTAAAAACACCCTGGGCTGTGATAAGCGGCAAAGGGGCTTATTAGTAAGTTAGAAAATAATTTCGTTAACGCACTTATCCCCTTTATCGGGATTAAACAAGTAGGGAGGAGACATCATATGATTCGTATCGCTATTATCGGCTATGGTTACTGGGGGCCCAACATAGTAAGAAATTTCAGCAACGCCGGGGGAATAGAGGTCGCTTCAATATGCGACCCAAATCCTGACGCACTGAAGAGGGTCGCGAACGTATATAACTGCACGTCTGAAAAAAATGCTGCCCCCTCTGTTATAAGGCTGGTTTCCGATTATAACGAAGTCGTGAATGCTCCGGATATAGATGCCGTCGCAATTGTAACACCCGTATCCACACACTATGAAATCGCCAAAAAGGCCCTCCGGAACGGGAAACACGTATTTGTGGAAAAACCCTTCACAGCTTCGGTCAGACAGGCGGAGGAATTAATCGAGATTGCCGACCGAAAAGGCCTGACGATTATGGTGGATCATACCTTCCTCTTTACCGGCGCGGTGAAAAAGATAAAAGAACTGATCGATGATAACGTCCTGGGAAATCTGTATTATTTCGATTCAACACGGGTAAACCTGGGGCTTTTTCAGCATGACGTCAATGTAATCTGGGATCTTGCCCCTCACGATCTGTCCATAATGGATTACGTTATCAGAGAAAAGCCTGTCGCCATTTCGGCCACGGGCACGGCACACCTGAATGGAAAGGAAGACGCCGCGTTTATTACAGTATATTTTGACAATCATATTATCGCCCACTTCAATGTAAATTGGCTCTCACCGGTGAAGATACGAAACACCTTCATCGGCGGAGACAAACAGATGCTTGTATGGAACGATCTCGATACAGACGAAAAGGTCAAGGTCTACAATAAGGGCGCCGACCTGACAACGCAGGAAAGCATACACGAACTCCTCGTAAGCTACCGGTCCGGTGACGTATGGGTTCCAAAGGTTGACCAGATTGAGGCATTGAAGATGGAGGCGGATTATTTCGTCGATTGTATAACGAACGGCAAGACACCGATCAACGACGGTGCCGCGGGCCTCAGGGTGGTCCGTATCCTCGAGGCGGCCAACGCGTCGCTCAAGCGGAGAGGCGCACCCGTTACACTATGAACGAATACCGATGTATAGCCGGAGATGTCGAACTCGGCAAGGGTGTACGGCTGTCAAAATTCGTAAACCTGTATGGATGCTCGATCGGTGATAATACAAAGATCGGAGCCTTCGTCGAGATACAGAAGAACGCGAAGATCGGCAGTAACTGCAAGATATCGAGCCACACTTTTATCTGCGAAGGCGTAACCATTGAAGACAACGTCTTCGTGGGACACAATGTGACTTTCATTAACGATACCTACCCCAGAGCGACAAATCCCGACGGGATATTGCAGAGTGAGAGCGACTGGAACGTCGAAACTACCCTGGTCAAAAAAGGGGCATCCATCGGTTCAGGCACAACCATACTGAGCAAGGTAACGATACATGAAGACGCGATTGTAGGCGCCGGAAGTGTTGTGACGAGGGATGTTCCACCCAACACCAGCGTTGCCGGCAACCCCGCCCACCTGCTTTAGCAATTCGATACGTCAAATAAAAGATAGAAATTATGGCCTTATACCGGTTTTTTTGATAGACTTTTTCGGTTAAAGGTAGGATAACTTCAGCAAAATCGGCAGGGTGAATTCAGTGATTTTTTGGGTAGGAATGACTCCAGTAGCCCGTAGTAACCCAGGGAGGTTAAAACCTCCCCTACCCTCAACAACTCCAGAATGGGTAAGGACGACTTCAGTCGTCCATGGATTATCCTGGGCCGCCCTGACAAATAATGACAGGTCAAGAAAGGAACCGATCAGATGAATGTGCCTTTTCTCAATCTTAAAATCCAATACGAATCCATACAGAACGAAATCCAGAACGCCATAACCCAGGTAATAGAAAAAACCGCCTTCGCGGGAGGTCCATTCGTCGCCCAATTTGAAGAAGATTTCGCGCGTTTCTGCGGATGTCGGCACGCCATTGGAGTGGGCAGCGGGACGGACGCCCTCTGGCTTTCCCTTACGGCTCTCGGTATAGGTGAGGGAGACGAAGTAATCACAGTACCCGACACATTTATAGCGACCGCGGAGGCCATCAGCTTTTGCGGCGCAAAACCGGTTTTTGTAGATGT
>CAZOHQ010000054.1:0-9410 GCA_964579455.1 uncultured Syntrophaceae bacterium
TTTTTTATTGGACGCTAGTTTGCGAAAGACCTTGATCCATGTGGATTTACACAAACCCGGCATTCCCTGGTATACCCAGCAGCGCTGTAGCCTGTCATTCCACCAGCAATGTTATAAATATCTGTAAATCCATGTTGTTTAAGAATACTGGCGCCAAGACTGGATCGATTTCCCGAACTGCAGATAAGAAGGGTCTTTTTATCCTTATTCAGTTCATTATGGCGAGTGCGAAGCTCAGACACCTGGATATTGATGGCGCCTTTGATGTGGTTGTCTTCATATTCCAATGGCGCACGCACATCCAGAAGTACAAAATTGGCTTTACCGGTGATCATGTCGTGCAGTTCTTCGGCTGAAATTAATTCTATATGGTTGGTCTTGAGTCCTGCCAGAGCCCAGGCAATCATCCCGCCATCGAGATAACCAACAATTCGATCCACACCCACCCGGCGTGCCCAGGTATTAGCTTCCAGCGCTTTTTGATAATCATCAGCCACAAGCAGAATATCCTTTTCCGTTGGTAAAACCCAGCCGGCAAATGCAGGGAAATTGCCATTGAGATCGAGATGCCATGCATCCGGGAGATGCTGACTGCCAAAGCTATGATAACCGCGGGTATCAAGCACTAGAAGGCTTGAGTCCCGTATCCTTTGTTTGAATTGATTTGCGCTTAATTCCTCCATAACGGGCAAATCGGCAACCAGGGCCGGTCCTTTTCGGTTGATATCGCTGCAACGGCTGAAATGATCTGGTGCCGGAGGCATATTTGTTGTGAGAGATTTGATAAATTCAGACTTGTCCTGAATTTTTAACGCAGAATTAAAGTTACGTTCATAACCGATGGTGGTGCGCCATTTGGCGCCCATTGCACGACCACACAATGAACCTGCGCCATGTGCGGGATACACTTCCGCGTAATCGGGCAACTTGAGTATTTTGTCATGCAAGCTGTGAAAAAGTTTTCCTGCCAGTTCTTCAGCTATATCAGGAAAAAGATCAGGCCGACCCACGTCGCCGACAAACAGCGTATCTCCTACAAACACGCCGACAGGGCTATCCGATCGTGATTTGTCTATTACGACGTAGCTGAGATGTTCCGGGGTATGGCCTGGTGTTTCCAGTACTTTCAGAACCATATCCTCCAATTCGATGATATCGCCTTCCGACAGGGCAACATGCTCGAAGCTACATTCTGCTGATTTTGCCACATAAATTTTTGCGCCGGTTTTTTTTGCCAAATCCATATGACCAGAAATGAAATCGGCATGAAGATGAGTTTGTATAATATGAGTAATATCAACGCCTAAAGCGCGGGCTTCGGTTATGTAACTATCCACGTCACGTTGGGGATCAATCACAGCACAGGAATTCTTGCCTGCGAGGATGTAAGAGCTATGAGCAATTTTACCAATGAAAAAGTGTTTAAGTAGCATAAAAATCCTCCTCGTAATATTTTATAAACGGATTGCATCACCTATTATGATGTACATGCAATCAATAAAAGTATTGCAGGTTTAAATATGCCTTATAAATAGAATAAATAAAACACGGTTACAACGATCCCGATAAAAAGCAGCGTCATTCCTCCTCCGGCTTTAACATAGTCTGCATTGCGATAGCCTCCGGCAGACATCAGCAGCGCATTGACCTGATGGGTAGGCAAAATAAATGAATTTCCTGCACATACAGCTGCCATCAGTACCAATGTGCGGGAATCAAAACCACCAATTTGCGCCATACTCATCACCAGCGGCGCTAGTACCACAATAGCGCCCACATTGGACATGAACAGAGAAAATAAAGTGGATAACACCGCAACGGTGAAAACCAAAAATATCGGATGCTTTCCCTGGACCAGCGTCATCATTTGTTCTGCCAAAAATACAGCAGTCCCGGTTTTCTGCATGGCGACGCCCAAAGGAATGAGTCCGGCGATCAGGAAAACAACCTTCCATTCGATGGATTGATAGGCTTCCTGGATATCGAGTACCCGCATTAGCACCATTGCGATTGCTCCAGTGAAAAAAGCTATTGAAATGGGGAAACCTGCCAGGGCCAGTCCAATGGCAGCGGCAAAGCAGAGCACAGCAATCCAGGCCTTTGACTGATCTTTCTTTTCGATGACGAAAGGAGTCGCCACCACAAAATTAGTGCTTGATTTGAGATCATTTATCTTGTCCCATATTCCATGAACGACAATTGTATCACCGGGAACAATTTCGTGATCTGAAAAATCACCCCGAATCTCCTCACCTTTGCTGAAAAGTATTATCGGCTCCACTGCATGACGTTTACGCAGCGAATACTTACGAATGGTTTGACCAATCATCTCTGAACGATGGGGAATAATCACTTCGGCAAAACCGGATTTATCGGGATCGGTCAAACTGGCAAACCTGCCGGGCTGTCCTTGAAGCGTTAGGTTAAATTCAGATGCGAAATTTTTTATATTTTCCTCATCTCCTAAAAGCGCGAGCTCCTGCCCGGCTTCAAATTGTGTTTCTCGCCAGGGAGCATATTCTACGTCTTTGCCTCGTGATATGCCAAGAATATTCAGCTTGAATTTATCCCATACACCAGATTGCTCGGTTGTTTTGCCTATCAATGGACTGTTATGTGAAATGACATAGTGCCAGATGTTATAAGGCAAATGTAAAGCGTTTATCAGCTTTTCTTGTTCAGACACTATTTCGCCTGAGGTTTCTGAATAGGGCAATACAAATTTGCCCAATAATAAGAAAAAGCCAATTCCGAAAAGGAGCAACAACAGTCCTACTGGCGTTACGCTGAGTAATCCATAAGGTTCTAAATCAGCATTACGCAGCAGATCATTGACAAGAATTAACGGACTGGAGCCCACCATGCTGAGGTTTCCACCCAAAATTGCGGCAAACCCGATTGGCATAATTAAAACCGAGGCCGGGATTTTCCCTCGACGTGAGATATTAAGGATGCCGGGCAAGAAAAGCGCTGCCGCACCGATGTTCTGAATGAATCCTGATAGCATCCCAACTGATAATGACATCGTCCCTATCACCCGTTTCCTGTTTAAGCCCACTTTTTTTAAAATAGCTCGGGAGAACTGATCCATGATGCCGGTTTTAGCGATGCCATGTCCCAAAATCATGACCGCCATCATGGCAATCACCGCATTGCTAGAAAAACCGGAGAGCGTCTCCTGCGGTGTCAACACACCCGTCCATCCCAACGCCAGCATGCAAACAATCGCAACGACGTCTATGCGGACGATCTCGAAAACGAGCATAACCACAGTAACGGCAAGGATAATAAGAACAGTGATAATAGCTGGATCCATATTAAAAGTTTTCCTTCATAATAATAAAGGTTCTCACTTCAATAGGTGTATCCGATGTCCACTGTATTGGAATGCATAACGTATGGTTAAGCAGCCTAGCGTAAGCAAGGTCGCAGCTTAAACGCATTATTATACATTGTTATTCTATTTTTTATCTTTCTCTTCACGTTGCCATGGCCATCTGCCTTCAACTTCAAGATGAAGAGTTACGCCTAGAAAAGTACGAATTAATATAATGAGTCCAAGCACGGCCACATTCTCTAACGTGTCTGCCACAATCACTGTTCGAATAATATCGCCGGCAATCAGAAACTCCAACCCTAGAATAATTGAACGTCCTAATTGTCTTCGGTAAGTATGATATGCAACACCTTCGGGTAACTGTCTAAAGGCACGAATAAATGTGATAGAGGAAATAGCGGATCCGATAATAACAACAAGAACCCCAATAGCTTCAATCCCGTATCCAGATATAGATATGATCTCAGCAAATTTCATAGTTTTGTTTTGTAACTACTGGTGACGAGGTTATGTAACAATTAATATACGTATTACATAATATTCCGGTCTGGACAAAAAGATTTTCTTTGGTTGGTTTCTTGTTACACCAATATTGCTTTAAAATCAAATAATTATTATTGGACTCTTCTATTGTAATCAGTTAAATTCGGGACACTTTCCTATTTCTTTCTAGGTCCAATCATCTTTGCCACTACAACACCTCCGTTAGTTCGAGGTGTCCACTTGCTTGATTCAAACCTTCCTTTGTTTCAGGTACAACAATCAGGTGAATGTGGTTTGGCATAAGACAATAAGCCCAAGTCTCCACTTGAAACTTCATACACCATTCCGACATTAACTCCAAATAGGATTGGTAATCTTCATCGTTGAAAAATGTCTGCTGCCGCCTGTTTCCTCGCTGTGTTACATGATGCGGGATTCCCGGCGCTACTGCTCTTGCTATTCGTGCCATGTCTAAAACCAATCAAACTAGCTGGCTTTTGCCAATAATTAAGTAAGGTCCCCGGAACTTCTGACGTATCTCGTCGAGTATGGTGAGGACTGGTCTAATGGTCTCATTAATCGAAATTGCGAACATTACTTGACGTGACCCGAACTACTCCATAAGCTCAAAGAGTATTTTATCAATAGTTACCGTACCATCTTCTTTATATTTAGGAGCTGTCGGCAAATGATCGGTGTATGTTTTATCTATACCGCCTCGAATCTCGGCCAAAAATTTTAACATTTTAAATGTTTCGTCGCACGGGAAGCCCATGCACTCAAGGGTGCGTGTGCAAGACCCACTTTCACTGTTGTATATCCCTTTAGATGCATAATTGTTTATGATTCCCTGAGGAAAAACGTCCACCGGCGAATCAGTTAGCATGAGCGATAAATTTGTTCTTGTATCCCAGTCTGTACCGTCATATTTCCCTTTTGATGACGCTGTAATAGCGACCTGCCATCTATCGCCATTCTTTTCATGGAGGCTGAAGTTGACAATGAATAGGCTATGCGCCTCGTGACTTTCCTCGAAGTGGTATACATCCCATGCATTGTATGGTCCGCCATAGGTGCTTCTCTTGTACGGGACATGACTAATGTTTGTGCTGAATGAGGTTTTAAGGCTTTTGCTGTCAAAAGCTACTGAAACGGAGTTGTCTGTAGGGTCTTTTGATGTGTCCAGTCCGTATACAATAAGCTCTTTCCCCGGAACATGTCTTACCGGATAGAGAGCAAAGCCATAGGCTGAAGCATCGCCGCTTTTTGAACTTGTTTTTGTATATTCATAATTCCCGCTTTCATTCAGGCTTAGTTTGTAGAAGTCATAGTTTTTAACAAAATAGCCGCTCCATTTTGCGCCCTTGTCGAAAAATCTGTTCTCTGAAACAAGCGACCAGCTTGTCTCATCATTCCAGAAAGGTGGATAATATATTACTTCAGAGCGGGGACCATCGTATTTATATACAAACTTGGCACTGCTTACTGTACTTGTACTGTATCCATCGCTGTATCCGTCTGAATCAGAGTTGTATATCCACTCCAGATAGTTTTTAGCCCAATCAGGAGTGTATGATTCGTGGTATTCGCTGTTTTTAAGGTTGTAGCTGTTCTCTGAAATTTTTGTAAGATTGTACCCGTATTTTTCCGGTGTTCCGTTGTCTATTTGAACAATCTGATAAGACTTATCTTTCATGAAGGCTGCTATCTCTGAAGGTTGACCGAACAGCCTTATAACAATACCTTCCGGATGCTTGGATGAAAACTGCTGAGCTATGAAATCGGCTCTTTTATATACTAAAGCAGCGGAATCGGGAAGAAATTGAGACGGGTTTGCAATATCTGTCGAATAATTCGCATTCGCCATAACAAGGTAGTCAACCCACTTGAGAAACTCATCCACCTCATCATCAATATAACCCTGAAACTGCTCATTCCTGTATGTATCAATGTTATTGATTTGAACCGCATCGCCGATCTGAATCACGTTAACAGCCTCGGTAATGAGAAGCAGCCCTTTGTACTGATAGTTGAGAACATTACTGAAATACGCTTCAAAAGCTTTGTATTTGGCTAAAAGGTTATTGGAGGAGCCCTGAATTGAGAGGGCATATCTTCCTAAAGCACCTGTTTTTCCGCTCAACTTATCAGGAAGGACAGCGTCATGCATTGTTACTACCATATCCCTAACGTCGTTCTGCTCTGAAGCGTCGATGGCGATCATCTTTATGCCGTTTGCGTGCGCATCCAGAGGATTGTTCTCAAGATCGCTACTTGTGTAGTATGTGTTTAGGTCATCGTAACGCGCGTCTATATTGTCAGCAGCGTTCTCGGCAGGGCTGTCTGCCCCTTGAAAAAGTATATCATCAACGGCTTGGTCAAGCGCCCTTTGAAGAGAGCTCAGCATCTCTTCAACCTTACCGATGTTTTTGCTTATATCCGACAGTTTTTCATTCTGAGCATCGAGTTTGTTTAGAATATCATTATTACTCGCTTCGGTTCCCTCATTAAAGGTACTGAGAATATAACCCGCTGTTTTGCTTCCGAGAGCTGCGCCAGCTGATTTTGCAGCGGTTACGGCCAAATCGCTATAAAAGCTGCTAGAAGCACTACTGGCATACATGGCGCTGAGGTGTTTATGTGATGTACCTTCTGCGTATATGTCTTCTGCAACAGTATCCAGATAGCTGTCTACATCGCCATAAGACTCTGCAAACTCTATAAATGTTTCAGGATCGAAATAGTTATTTATAAATCTGTTATAGGCGTAGTCAGCTCCATTCACATTCTCAGGTATTCTAAGATACTCTTTAACGGCCGATTCAGCCCCTTGATATTCTACTCCGTAATTTCTCATATATCTTTCAATTAGAGTTGTATAAAGGTTTATATCTATATGGTCGCCGGGAGAATATGCAGGTATATATGCGCTCAGTTCAGAGATTATTCCGGTTTCGCCCGAGACAACATTACTTGCAACAGCTCTGAGGTCTGCTACAGAAGCGTTATCGTTTAAGGCGTGAAATGTACCCTCTGTGCATACACCCGTCCAGACAATATCATTGTTCTGGTATAGTGTTATGTCCGCCTCATTAGCTTCGGAAACAGCATGAACGCTTCCCCATACGGCATCCTGGGGCTCATCTTCATGGGAGCTTGAACCGCAGGATATAACAGTGAGAAGGGAGAGTATAAAAAGAGCCAGTAGTAGAAAATTCCTGATGGTTTTAGAGTAAATCATAAACACTCCATTATTAAATTTAAACTTAAGTTCAAATGACACTACTTATGAAAAACAGCTTAGCTGTCCCAAACATCATTTCCATAAGTAAAAACCTGATTTTTGAATTGTCGGATCTGCCCGATTTACTCTTTGCCGTACGTCGATAGTGGTCTCATAACTCCCCCCCTCCCAAATATTTAACCCCTGACCCAACACTTCCCAGACTTTTGAGGTCAGTGCCGTACGAGATTGGAGGCCATATGCACAAATATTATAAAAATCAGGTATACATTTAGTAAGGACAAATTTTCAAGAGGTATATTTATTTGCCATTAGAAGTGGTCCCAACATCATTGTCCAATAACGGTTTCACTCACTTTCATCGGTTCGCAACTATCAATAATTTCATGTGATTCAATTCCAAGTAGGTAACTGCCTTTATATTTCCCTTCGTTGATTTTAACTTTGTGCCTTACTGTCCCATTCATATTAATCATCGCCCAGGTGGCATAAAATGTAATATTCTCTAATTTATCTCCCACATCTATCTTTTGGAGAAGATAAAAATATTTTGGAGGTATTATTATACCGAGACCATACTTTGGGGGACATAATACATAATTTGAATTAAGTGTTGTGTCCCCCGAATTCCCAGTGTTGCCCGTCTGGTGTATGCTGTTGTTTACCCCTCATGACCTTATCATTGTTAGCATCATCTTGAATTTATCTACTGCCCTCAGCGCATGTGGTTGGTTGGCTGGCATTATAAGCATTTCGCCTTGCCGAACTTCGAGCGGATTACCAGCGATGGATATTTCCGCGATTCCGTCGAGCACTAAGACCATTGCATCGAAAGGCGCTGTGTGTTCGCTCAGTCCTTCGCCCTTGTCGAAGGCAAATAGTGTAACCGTGCCTGTTTTCTTTTCGATCAGCGTCTTGCTGACGACGGAACCAGTCTGATAGGATACGAGATCCACGAGACTAAGAACGTTGTGTTGCTTCTCCATGTTATTCCCTCCCTTTGTTGGGTTGAGGCGAACGTGCCGATAACCAGCCTGGAAGTTTTGTAGCCAGGTCTGCGTTAATTGGGTAGTTGTTTGTTTTCGTGAAGTATTTTAGTTAGATTATCAGAAACCCATGCGTTGAGGCTTTTTCCAGTTTTTTTTGCTTCTATTGAAATGGTTTTGTGTAGTTCAGGATCGACGCGGACGACGAATTTACCTGAATATGGTTTTTCAGGTTCTTCTTCACGTGATGCACAAAAATCAAGATAATCGTCAATAGATTCCCGAAAAGCCTTACGTAATTTGATAACTGTTTCACCTTGAAAGGTTACAACATCTCGTAAGTTAATTACTTCACCATAAAAAATATTTGCTTCATCATCAAATTCAACCTTTCCAAAATATCCTTTATATTCCATCATGATATTACTCCTGCTTCTTGTAAAAATCTTCTTACTGATTTTACCGCACCCTTTTCGGTAACTCGTTCAGGACGAGGCCGATGAAAAACTGCTTTGACATTGTTTAATATTACCCTAACTCTTGAACCTCGTCCTTCTGATATCTCTCCACCAAGAGCAACAATTAAGGATTCGATATTTGACCATGGTATATCTGACCGCTCAGGTCTCTCGAGTATTTTATTGAGGGTTTGCCGTTGTTTTTTATTCATAGTACATATGATACTATATTATGATATCAAGTCAAGAGAATATTATCGACATACAACGCTGGTGTCAGAGGATTTGCGAGGAGCGAAGCGACAAGTAAATCCGGCTGAACACATTTGTTATGAGCCCTTTTCCGGCCTCAGTGATTTTCATGGGTCTCTAACATGACCATAATTTCATGTTCTGACTTGTCAGCATAATCCCCGTTGAGACCATACTTCATTCCGCTATCAATGTTTTGGATTACGCTGTCCACATAATTCTCAATTCCAGTTTTTTTTATATAACGGATACAACCTATGAACTGGCCTTTTGAAGGATGAATGCTAGCAAAATATCCTTTCCCGCAAGGAAATTCAGGGCACTCCCAGCACCCATATAGATCTCTTTTTGTGCAACACTCTTTTTGGAAGCATTAAATGTCTCCACAG
Organism: uncultured Syntrophaceae bacterium; assembly: GCA_964579455.1. GTDB lineage: Bacteria > Desulfobacterota > Syntrophia > Syntrophales > UBA2210 > UBA2210. The sequence continues at coordinate 9,150 of CAZOHQ010000054.1, forward strand.
CCCTTTCCTGATCTACAGCCATCGCAATTCTCGTAGCAGGAATCCAGTGCGCAAATCAAGCCACAGCAAGCTACGCTTTGTATCTCCAATTCATGCTGATTAATTTCTGTCATGTCTCTTTTGCCTCATAACGCTAAAGGTCACTTGCGCCGCCAAAAAACTTGCCGCGTCAGCGCAGCCGCGCTTCTCGGCGTCAAGTGAACCGTCTGGTGTACGCCCGGCATGGGCGTGAGCTTATGGGGTTCAAGTCCCCCGTAAGTG
>CAZOHQ010000055.1:0-3714 GCA_964579455.1 uncultured Syntrophaceae bacterium
ATAAATGCCCATACCCAAACTGGTGGTTGTACAGACTTCTCTCGCACACACAGCAAAAGGTTTCTTGCAGGCATCCAGTATCTACAGGGCAAGTACACGACCGTCTTCTCCATCCTCTATTTCCGGCAGCAGTATCAGAAATTCATCCCCCCCCATTCGGGCGATTGAATCGCTCTTGCGCAGGAACTCCGGGAGACGTCTGCCGACAGTCTTGAGTACCTCGTCCCCCACGGTATGTCCCCATGAATCGTTTATGTCCTTGAAATGATCCAGGTCGAGCAACATGACAGCCAGTTTTTTGCCGCTACGCTGTGCGTGTGCCAGTTCAAGCGATAGACGATCGTCAAACAATATCCGGTTGGATAGTCCGGTGAGCGGATCATGGGTGGCCAGATGAGAAAGTCTTTCCTCCACCCTCTTACGGTCGGTAATATCTATGGATGTTATAATTGCCCCTTCAGGGAAGGGAGATATCTTTATGTAAAGAAACGTATCGTCATACTGTTCATTGGGAAACTCTTTTGATACACCCGACCTGATGCATTCCATAAGTTCGGAGTACATATCATCCGTGTGTCTTCCCGCATAATCCCTGTACATAACATCTCCGGGACCGGGTAGCCTGCCGCCCGATTTTGCCTTTTCATGATTATAACCAGTAATTACTCCCTTGTTATCCACGATTATGGTTTCAATGGGATTGTTTTCGAATAGGGCGCGGTATCTTTCTTCGCTTTTGCGCACTGCCTCTTCCGCAAGCTTGCGTTCGGTAACATCCCTGGCAATCCCTCGGAACCCCATGGGATTGCCGGATGAATCTGTTATAAGAGATGCGGATAAGGCGATGGTTCTTACGATTCCATCCAGTCTGACAACTTCATAGTCCTTAACCTTTGCGGGTTTTCCCGTCCGGTATACCTCGTTGAATGTTGCATACATCTTCTTCGCAGGTTCTGGTTTGGCGTATCGCAGGTTGTTCATTCCCAGCAGTTCGTTCCTTGACAACCCGGCTATCCTGCACAGTGCATCATTGAAAAATATGAAATTTCCTGTGAGATCGACCTCGAGATACGCCTCCTCGATATTTTCCAGGATGGTGCGGTACTTTTCTTCACTTCGACTCAGCGCATCTTCCATCCGGTGCCTGTAGAAGGCCATTTCTATGGTAATGTGCAGATATCTATCTTCAAAAGGCTTGGTGATAAAACCAAAAGGGTTTGTTGCTTTTATCTGTTCCATCCTGTATTCGGCGCTATTGGAAGAGATATATATAATCGGTATGTTGTCTTTGGTATTAATTCGGTTTGCGGCCTCTATGCCGTCTATACCCTTCCCCAACGTTATGTCCATCAATACCAGGTCAGGGCACAGCTCCTCCGTTTTCCTGACGGCGTCCTCTCCGGAAGAGACAGTGGCGGCAACTCCATACCCCATATCCAGCAGTCTGTTGTGGATATCCATGGCGATAATCGGTTCATCTTCCACAACGAGAATTTGTTTCTTCACGCAACCCCCTCCTATGTGCATCGCTGATTGTTGTACCATATAGCATACTATATCGTATTATCAACCAGTAATTTCGACGTTATAAAAACGTTGCGAAGAATCAGATGTTAGACTCTTGTTGCCTGTTTGTTGCTATCATTTCTTGACAGGGAACTTGATTTTGTTACAGAATGAGAAAGTGAAAAACGCGTAGACGCTTGGCTTGACGGTTAGATTCGACCGTAACTGTAGCTATCCCATATCAGGTGTGAATACATATGAGTAGTAAATCTGTCAGGGCACATATATACCGCATTATGCCGGTACTGATTCTAATCACCCTGTTGCCGCTGTGCAGTTGCGAAGGCGACAAACCGGCGGGCGATTCTCATACGGGGGGATCATCCGCGGACAGTGTCGCCTATGGGGGTATTATGGTCGAAGGTTCCATAGGAGATGCCTCTAATCTGATCCCCATACTCTCTTCAGACAGCGCATCGCACAGTATCGCTGGCCTGATCTTCAATGGCCTTGTAAAATATGACAAGAATATGAAGGTGGTGGGTGATCTTGCAGAATCATGGGATATCTCCAAAGACGGCCTGGAGATCACCTTCCACCTGAGAAAGGGGGTCAGGTGGCACGACGGACATCCCTTTACCGCCGAGGATGTCCTGTTTACGTACCGGCTTACCATAGATCCCAAGACCCCTACCGCGTACGCGGGAGACTTTCTCAGGGTAAAGAGTGCGCAGGTTATCGACCCTCATACGTTTCGCGTTACCTACGGAGAACCATTTGCCCCAGCCCTAACAAGCTGGAGCACCTCGGTGCTTCCCCGGCACCTGTTGGAGGGGATGGATATTACCAAAACGCCCCTCTCTCGACACCCGATAGGCACGGGACCGTACATGTTCAAGGAATGGAAGACCGGGCAGAAGATAGTTCTTGTCTCCAATCCTGACTATTTTGAGGGGAGACCCTATATCGGCGGATACGTTATGCGGATCATCCCCGATATGGCCACCATGTTTCTGGAACTTCGCGCGAAGGGGATAGACCGAATGGGGCTGACACCGCTCCAGTACACCAGGCAGACGGAAAACAACCTGTTTCGCAAGAATTTTAATAAATACAGGTATCTGTCATTTTCCTATGTCTATCTTGGGTATAATCTGGAGAACCCCCTTTTCCGGGATCGGCGGGTCAGGCAGGCTCTCAGTTACGCGATAAACAAGAGGGAGATAGTCGAAGGTGTCCTGCTCGGCCTGGGGGAGGAGACCACGGGTCCCTTCAAACCGGGAACATGGCCGTATAACTCCGACGTCAAACGATATTCCTATGATCCACAGAAGGCCGAAGAGCTATTGGCCCAGGCGGGGTGGCAAGACTCTGATGGAGACGGTCTGCTGGATCGTGGCGGCAAACCCTTTGCCTTTGAGATCATAACGAACCAGGGGAATGAGGTCCGGGCGAAGTGCGCCGAGATCATTCAGGGGAGGCTTACCGATATCGGGATAACGGTGAAGATCAGGGTCATCGAATGGGCCGCCTTCATCAATGAATTTATCAACAAGAAGAGATTCGACGCGACAATCCTGGGCTGGACTATTACCCTCGACCCCGATCTTTACGATGTATGGCACTCAAGCAAGACACGGCCCGGCGAACTGAATTTTGTCTCTTTCAAAAACGAAGAGGTGGATGATCTGCTGGAGCGGGGGAGGGGTACCTTCGACCAGAAGGAGAGAAAGAGGTGCTATGACCGGATTCAGGAGATCCTTGCTGAGGAGCAGCCGTACACCTTCCTGTATGTGCCGGACGCTCTCCCCATCATCAGCAGCCGGATCCGCGGAGTAGAACCCGCTCCCATCGGTATCGGTTATAACTTAATCAGGTGGTATGTCCCGAAAAGTGAACAAAAGTATGTTATGACACAATAACGTATTACTGAGTGAACGCGAAGCCACCTTCGGTGAGGAGCGACAAACAGGCTTCCACCACTTCGGTATCGTAGAGGGTTCCCTTATTCTGTGAAATCTCCTTGATAGCCTTGCTCTGCTTCAGAGCCGACCGATAAGGACGGTGGGACACCATGGCTTCGACCACGTCAGCTACCGCAATGATCTTTGCCTCGATATGCATTTCGTCTCCGCTGATGCCGTAGGGATAGCCTGATTCGTTTATCCTTTCGTGGTGTTGAAGTACAATCTCTGATATAGGCCAGGG
>CAZOHQ010000055.1:3814-9396 GCA_964579455.1 uncultured Syntrophaceae bacterium
CTTGCGTTCTGTGATATCACGGGTAACCCCACGGAATCCCACAGGTCTGCCAGACGAATCCGTCAGCAGGGAGGCGGATGTATCATAGATCCGGATGCTGCCGTCTTTTCGTATCATCTCGTAATCCGCAATCGTTGCCGGTCTTCCCGTGGCATATATCTCGCTGAAGGTTTCGAAGGCCTGTTTTGCTTTCTTCGAGGGTGTGTATTCCCTGTTGTTCATCCCCATTAATTCTTCCTTCGAGTAGCCCATTGCCCTGCACAGTGCGTCATTAAAAAATATGAAATTTCCGGCAAGGTCAAGCTCGAAATATCCCTCCTCGATACTTTCGAGTACACTGCGATATCTCTCTTCGCTTTTTTGCAGCATCTCCTCGGTATGCTTCCGTTCACTGATGTCTCTGGTAATGGAGAAAAAGCCCGTGCGCTCTCCATCACTGTTTCTCAGAAAGCTGTTTTTGGTTTCTGTCCATATGGTAGAACCATTCTTTCTGATCAGTTCCAGTTCCACAGGAGAATGCCGTTCAGATGAATCCCATTTTTCATACTCTCTTATCCTTTTGTTAACTGCATCAAAGAACGTATCCATAGATCCGGGCGCTATTACACGTTGTAAATTGGATTTTTTCCCATGAGTTAAAATACCAGTTATTTCTTCCCTGGTATAGCCCAGGAGATCATCTATGGATGGACTCACGTAGAGAAGCTTAAGATCCAGGTCCCACACGGTGATCATATCTTTCACCGTTTCGATGATTGTCCTGTAGAGACCGTCGTGTTTTGACAGGTCATTCGAGTTGTCTTTCAAATGTAGATAACCTCCCTTAAATATGTGCAGCAAAGCATGGGTACAAAATCAAATCCTCTATACACCCGACTTCAGATTATCTGTGAGGTATTCTTTGAATATCCTGTAATCTGCAGGCAATTCCAAGGATTTCCCTTTCCGTTCATCGATCCCCTTCATGCTGTCCGGTACCTCGGGCGTAATGCCGAGAAGTTCAACAATCTCGTCCGGAAATTTTGCGGGATGCGCCGTTTCCAGTGACACGCAGAGCGGAAAATCTCCATATTGTTCGAGATATGCTTCAAGCCCCCGCCACCCCACCGCGCCGTGAGGTTCCAGAATTACACCATATTGTTCATACGTTTTTTTAATGCATTCTTTCGTTTCTTTGTCGGATATGCTTATCGAATAAATGTTCTTCCTTATTGCCTCAATATCGGGATACACATGGACCTTCCCCGTCCGGTCAACTGAACCGCCGTACAGGTCGAAGAAGCGGGCGAGATTGCTGGGATGACCCACATTCATGGCGTTTGAGAGACAGGCCAGCGATGGAGATACCTTTTCGTACGCCCCCCCTTTCAAGAAACGTGGAAACTCGTCATTTTCATTCGTCGGCATGACCAGTTTGTCTACCGGAAGACCCATGCGTCTCGCGTACTCGCATCCCAGGGAGTTGCCGAAGTTTCCCGAAGGAACCGATACGACGATACTCTCTTCCTTCCGGCATAATTGCGCATACGCGTAGAAATAATAGACTGTCTGCGGAAGTATTCTCCCGAAATTAATGGAATTTGCCGAGGTAAAATTGAGATACTCAAGTGACGGGTCGGAAAAGGCCTGTTTGACAAGATCCTGGCAGTCATCGAACTTTCCATCTATAGATAGCGACCGGACATTGTCGCCTATGGTGTCAAGCTGTTTCTTCTGCCTTTCACTGACCTCATCGTGTGGATAGAGGATATTGACATCAATTCCTTCTATGCCTTTGAATGCCTCCCCGACGGCGCTGCCTGTGTCACCCGAGGTCGCGACCAGTACATTCAGCCTCGTATCCCTGTCCCGGAAATGTCCCATCATCCGCGCCATCATCCGCGCGGCAAAGTCTTTGAAAGATGCCGTCGGTCCCTGGTCGAGGCGCATGATATATTTTCGGTCGTACACGTTCTGCAGTGGAACAGTAAAAGGATACGAATCTTCTATGATAGTTCGAAGAATGCCGGCATCTATTTCGTCGCCCAGAAAGGCTCTGGTAACCAGCAGTGCCGCTTCGGCATAGGGTTTGTCTTTCAGTGAGACGATGTCTCCATAGGGTATACGGGGGATGCGGTCCGGCATATACAGCCCCTCGTCAGGTGCCTGACCCTGAAGGAGGGCATCTCTGAAAGTGACTTTTCCTCTGAAAGGGACAATACCTTCTATCTTATCTAGGTTTCTGTTCGTGCTGTAGTAACGGATTCTATTTTCCATGACGTGTGTCCAATGTATAATTCCTTATAAAGTCAAGAAAGACTCTGTGATGTTTCATCAGGCCAATCCGGGCTTTATATATCAAACAAAAATTTCGTTCAATAGAGCAGTTTTCTATCGGTACCTCAGAAAGCAACCCGCTTTCCATTTCGTGCCCCACCGCATGGATGGAGATTATTGATACCCCCAGGCCGGCAATGATCGCTTCTTTCACAGCCTCCGAGCTTCCCAGTTCGCAGACGATATTAAATCCGGCAAGGGTCAGGTTCGTATTCTTGCGGAGGTATTCTTCCAGCACTGTGCGTGTGGCGGAACCTCGTTCCCTTGACACGAAAGGTTCTGTCGAAACTTCATCCAGGGATACTGTTTCCCTTCCTCTCCACTTGTGATCCGCAGGAACCGCCAGGACAAGTCTGTCCCTCCATAACGGTTCCGAACGCAACTTCCTGCCGGTAATCTCTCTGCCGATGAAGCCTATCTCCGCCTCGTCATTCAATATCATGTCGAGCGTTACATCACTGTCGTTTGTCCTGACATAACAGTGGATGTCTTTATGGCGGTCCCTGAATGTACTGAGTGAACGTGGAAGGATGTATGTGGCGGGGATGGTGCTGGCCGCGATGCGTATGCTCCCGGATTCATTATCTTTCATTCGTGCGATTTTCTCCCCGGTATCGTCGATCAGGCCGAATACGCGTTTTGCCGATTCACAGAGGACCCTGCCTTCGGGTGTCAAAGAGATTCCCCTGCTTTTCCTGTCGACTAATTGTACGCCGGTCTCCTCTTCCAGGTTCTTGATGTGTTTTGTGAGGGAAGGCTGCGTCAGATACATCTTCTTGGCCGCGCGGCTGAAGCTCCTCTCTTCGGCGAGACAGACCAGAGACCGCATCTGTTGCATGGTAATGTTCTTTAAGTATCGTTCCATGAAAGAGAGGTATCATAAGCTATTTTTATAAGCAAATGGAATTTATAACCATAATGAATTTGACATATTCATCTTTTTTCCGTAATAACTCTAAAGACACGCTACGGTCATTCTCTTGAAATTGTGTAATACGTAAGCATAAAGGACAGCAAAATGGATGATAACGTCAAGAAGGTTCGACTGACAGAAACGACCCATGGCGCCGGGTGAGCCTGTAAGATAGGTCCGGGTGACCTGAATCAAGCGCTCAGTGGGCTTCCGCTTATATCCGATCCGAATCTGATTGTGGGTATTGAAAATACCGATGACGCGGGGGTCTACAAATTGAGAGACGACCTCGCCATCATACAGACCCTTGACTTTTTTACGCCCATTGTTGATGATCCATTCACCTTCGGTCAGATTACCGTCGCAAATTCTCTGTCAGATGTGTACGCCATGGGTGGAACACCGCTTACGGCGATGAATATCATCTGCTTTCCCATCAACAAAATGGACATATCAATACTCAGAGAAGTCCTTCTCGGTGGATTGGACAAGATGCGCGAAGCAGGTGTTCTCCTTGTCGGCGGACACAGCGTGGAAGATGATGAACTAAAGTACGGTCTATCGGTCACCGGTACGATTCATCCCGACAAGGTACTCCTTAACCGGGGTGCCAGGACAGGGGATGCTCTTGTCCTTACTAAACCGCTCGGAACGGGTATTATCAATACGGCGCTGAAGGGAAATCTGGCTGGCGACGACCTCGTAGCTCAATCAATACGATGTATGGCGGAACTCAATAAAAAAGCAGCCGACCTAGAAAAGAATTTCAGAGAAGCAAAACTTTGCACCGATGTTACCGGTTTCGGTCTTCTCGGCCACGCCTCGGAAATGATCGAGGGGACCGATGTCGGGATGGTCATACACTCTTCTTTTGTGCCAATTTTTCATGAAATACAGGAATTTGTTGAAATGGGCATTATACCGGGGGGATTAAACCGGAACAGAAAATTCAGAATGGACATGATTGAAGTCGGACCCGACTGTCCGGAATGGATTGTGGACGTTCTTTTTGATCCTCAGACATCGGGAGGCCTTCTGATTTCCCTGCCCCTGAAAGAAGCGGAAGGTCTGGTAAAAAGAATGCATGATGAAGGAATCGAAAAAGCATCTATCATTGGCGAGGTTGTAACAGAACAAAAGGGAAAGATTCTGATACTCTGATCTGTATTCTCCTGCATACATGAATTGAACAGCGAGCGCATTCCCCACTGATTGCGGCGGGGAGCTTCAATCACTATCTGTTGTGTTCCTATCATCAAATCCTATAATCAATCCGTTTCTATTCATATTATGAATTTGACTTATAGATAAAGTCAAGTTATATAGCCCACATTTAATCACTCAGATAGCAGTAATGTATCAGAAAGGAGTATCTGATCTATGAAATTAAAAAATGTTTTTGCCACTCAAGGGGGAATTGTCGGAGTGGGTTTATGTATCGGTGTCTTTGCCGCTCTTTTGCAGAAATTGGGTAATCCCGGAAATATGGGCGTCTGTGTGGCCTGTTTTGAAAGGGATATTGCCGGTGCCCTCGGTCTGCACCGTGCGGGAGTTGTTCAGTACATCCGCCCGGAAATTATCGGTTTTGTATTAGGAGCACTCATCGCCGCATACCTCTTCAAGGAATATCGTCCCCGTCTCGGTTCCGCTCCCATTGTCAGGTTTGTCCTGGGTGCCTTTGCCATGATTGGCGCGCTTGTTTTTCTGGGATGCCCCTGGCGTGCCGCGCTTCGTCTGGCCGGCGGTGACGGAAATGCCATCCTCGGTCTCCTGGGACTGATATTCGGCATCTGGATCGGAACACTTTTTCTTAAAAAGGGGTACAATCTGGGACGTACCCAGGCTACTCATGCCGCGGCTGGATGGATACTGCCGCTGATAATGCTTGGCTTTCTGGCCCTTCTTATTGTCTTTCCACAAATTGAAGGTCAAAACAAAAGCGGGGTCCTCTTTTACAGCCTGAAGGGTCCCGGTGCCATGCATGCGCCCCTTCTTATCTCTCTGGGAGCAGGACTCGCTATAGGATTCCTGGCGCAGCGAAGCCGTTTCTGCACCATGGGGGCAATACGAGATTTTCTTCTCTTTCGACAGACACACCTTCTCCTGGGATTCATCGCCCTTGTCGCAGCCGCTTTCGTCACAAATCTCATCGTCGGTCAGTTTCACCCGGGATTTAAGGGTCAGCCTGTCGCCCATACCATGCATATTTGGAATTTTGCGGGGATGACTCTGGCCGGTCTTGCCTTTGCTCTTGCCGGAGGGTGTCCTGGCCGCCAACTTTTTCTGTCCGGTGAGGGTGACGGAGATGCCGCCATCTTTGTGCTGGGAATGATCTTCGGGGCGGGGTTCGCCC
>CAZOHQ010000056.1:0-9377 GCA_964579455.1 uncultured Syntrophaceae bacterium
GTTAAAAGAAGTAAACCCGGTTATAAAATCTGTCTGAATGAACGAAAGGACTGGATGATACGACTTATCAGGTAATTGTCAAGGATTTTAAGGAATTTCAGTGATGTTGTCCGGCACAAACTGCCGGGCCTCCATTTCTTGCCACAGTCCGAATCCCGGAATCGATTTTACTCATGAGTAAAGTGAGGTGCACACGATTATACTTTCCCAAGTGGGAACGAGGCAAGCGCGGGGGTCTTCTTCCCGACGAGATCACCGTAGCATGAAGATCTTTCTAACCATGATGCCCGGAGACCGCACAGGCTGCAAACCGGCCATCGTGACTCATACTGATGTCGATTGGGGTTCTCTTCCCTCCGGCATAGACTGCCGGGGGTCCAAGGCCACGATGCCCCTGTGGGCGAATGATCTTGATGGTTTTGGGGTCTTCTTTCAGATAGCGTGATATCTTTTTTCTGGCCATATTCCGAACAAAATCCGATTGATTATCCGGTGAAATTTCAGGGCGGAGCATTGTTTGCACATCCCACACGATGGAATCCAGGTCTTCGTCTGTCGTCGCGCCGATACAGTGGATATACTCTCCGGTTATAAGAAACCGGACGGATATCGGGCCACAGGGGGTCTCAACGGTGCCCGATTCGGGCAGAGCAGTATCTGATAGTCGTATTGCATAGCGTCCTGGTGAAGAGGAAACGGCAGGGTGTGTTTTGCTCATGGCCTTGTATCCGGTTTCTTTTCCGGCCCACAGGCTCCAGAGAACAATGTCCGGCGCATCGCTGGATAGAATCTTGTGCTGTTCATCCGGCGTGAATACCCTGTGTATGAAACGGATATCCCGGTGTTTCCCCTTTGCCTGAGGATCGGCGAGATCCACAATATCATTGCCTATCAAAGCACTCTCTCTCCATTCGAGCCAGCCGTTCCACTATCTGCCGCGCACAGTCTCTCTGCGCTTTCAATCCCCCGTTTTCCATATCGGGAATGAATGTCTCTATTTTTCCGGTAAAATGTTCGCCGAATTGAGGAATGCTGCTGTACGCCTTCTGACCATCGCCCCGAAGATAGACGCATAGTACCCGGCAATCGGGGGCATGGGCGATCATGCGTCCCACCCCATAGGAAAAATTCTCCGTATCCACACGTCCTGTCCGGGAACGCCCACCCTCAGGAAAGATGAGCAGACTTTCCTTCTTCCCTAACAGGTACTGACAGGTATCCAGAGTGGCTTTCATTTTCGCTCTATCTCCCCCCCGGTGGACGGGAACACACTTTGTTAGATAACAAATAATTGTCAGAAATATGTTGCTCTGAAAATTTGCCTGTTCGGGAAGATTCCAGGGAAGTAACCGGTACCACAGTATATAACGATACAGAGGCGCTAAGGCGTATGCCACGATAACGGAATCTATCATGGTCAGGTGATTGGGACAGATAATCCAGGGACCCTTGTGTTCGTTAAAGAGATCCCGGACTTTCTTCCTTATTTCGCTCAGCTCTCTTACGCGGTACCTCATAAGCCATACGGCAATAAATATAAGGGAGCCGACAATAACAACAAACAGTCGCCCCATCAGGTACTGCAGGTACAGGAGATATTTTGTTGTCCTTTTCATGTATTGTCTTCATTGAAGGTCCCCGCAACACGTTGCGGGGAATCTCCGACTGTTAAGAATATTTGGTTTGTTATGCGCTCGCTGTTCAGTTCAACTTATTTTGTAAGATATCCACAGCGTCTCCGATGGTCCTGATCTGATCGGCATCATCATCATCAATTTCAATGTCAAAAACATCTTCGCACTTGATGATCACATCTACCAGACGAGCGGAATTGACCTTAAGGTCATCCAGTATATGCGTATCCTTTGTCGCATTCTCCAGCAACGACGGATCCTTGACATAGGGTTTGAGAATATTCACCATTTCTTGAAAAATCTGTTTTTCGTCCATTCTTTTTCTCCTTATATACTTTATAATTTTTGTGTTTTTAACGTACTACTCGAAACTGATTTCATCCTTCCCATTTCTTGAAAATCAAACAACTGTTCACGTCTCCAAAACCGAAACAGGCCTTGGCAATGATTTTTAACTCCGGGAATTCCTTTACTGTGTGAGGGATTTTATCTGCATATGCCTCAATTTCGGGATGCACATCTTCACAGTTGATAGATGGATGCAAAAAGCCGCCATGCAACTGCAGGACAACGGCAACACTCTCAATCGCTCCTGCCGCCCCGAGACAATGACCGATCATTGATTTGGTAGAGTTTATGTACGGAAAATCCTGAGGCTCTCTCTTGAGGGCCTGCGACCAGTTTTTGATCTCCCCGGGATCGGCAAATGTCGCCGTCAGATGACCGTTGATTGCATCTATCTCATCAGGGGTAGTATCTGCATCGACCAGAGCACTCCTGATGCAGCGCTGCACCCCTTCCGGATTCGGCGCGGTCATGCTGCCGCCGTTGCGCTGACCGCCGCTATTAACGTGCCCTCCCAGTATTTCCGCATAAATTCTGGCACCCCGGTTCAGGGCGGTTTCCAAGTCTTCAAGGACCAATACACCCGCTCCCGCACCGGGCACAAAACCGTTTGCGGAGGCACTCATCGGACGGGAACCTTTCTCCGGCTGATCGTTGAACTTGCGCGCGATGACACGCATGGAATCGAAGCCGGCCCAGATATACGGAGTTGCGCCTTCAGACCCTCCCGCCAGCATCCGCTTTGCCTGTCCCGTTCGTATTCTCCACAGTGCATTTACAATAGCCTCTGTTCCCGTGCTGCAGGCGGCGGAGTTCGATGTGACCTGGTTTCCGAGTGCCAGCAGGCCCCCTACACGACCGCTGGTTCCGCTGTTCATGACCTGTTCGACAATCCTGCTTCCCATACGACGCGTCTTACCTTCGTTGACCATAGGAACAACTCTCTCGGCAATCGTATCCATCCCACCGATACCACACCCGAGAATGGCACCTGTGTCCCAGTCCACCTGATCGTTATTGTCATCTGAAAAGACAAATCCCGCATCACGCCACGCATCGACGGCGGATACGGACATATATCCGATATTATCGTTCAGGGAGAGGAGCTTTTCATGATCGAAATAGCTCGTGCGAATCTCGTCAAAGTTCTCCGGCACGCCCCCTATCTGGCAGGAAAATTTCAGTTCCTCCAGTCGGGGGAAGAATCGGATTCCCGATCGTCCCTCACGCAGGGCCTGTTCAAAATTATGCAACCCATGCCCGTTCGGCGCCGTAACGCCCATCCCTGTTATTACCACCCTATTTGTCATTAAGATTAACTCCCCTGCCGGTCAGTACTGCGTGGCATATTGATTCACCATTCTCTCTTGCTATACTGACCTTTGTTTTTAAATTTCCTCTGCGAAGATAGATTTTTTCACCTGTAATAATAACCCGTTCCCCGGGGCTTACGATGCCTCTGAACTCGCATTCATCAACCATGGCGAAAAGGGTTACCAACCGCTTAATGTAATCGGTCGAATTGCCTTGCCACATAAGCTGATAGATACCGAAGGCAACAACTCCTGTCTGAGCCATCGTTTCAATCAAAATAACCCCCGGAGTAATGGGCTGACCCGGGAAATGCCCTTTATAGAAGTACTCATCGTCCCGAAAACGGTATGTTCCGACAATATGATCTTCATCCATTTCCAGTATGTCATCGATGAAGCGGAACGGGTGCTGCTGAGGAACAAGAATAAGCACATCTTCAATCGTCTTTTTATCAGCCGCCATAAAGCCCCCCGTTCACATGAATGACACTTCCCGTAATGTAACTGCCCCTGCCGGCAAGAAAGGCCACGACATCGGCTACTTCTTCAGGATGCCCCATCCTCCCCAGGGGGATATTCCCAAGGATCTTTTGCTGTACGTCATCCGGAAGAGACTCTGTCATAGCCGTATCGATAAATCCCGGTGCTACGGAATTGACGAGAATGTTCCTCCCCCACAATTCCTTCGAGAGAGATTTGGTAAAGGCGTCAAGCGCCGCTTTCTCCATCGTGTAGGGGATCTGTCCGCCGTTGCCGGTATGTCCCACCACACTGGAGATATTGATGATCCTTCCACTGTCCCTGCGGAGCATGAAAAGGCGCAGTATTCGTTTGGTCAGGTACCAGACACCGCGCAGCATTGTTCGCTGAGAATCAAATTCTCCTATTTTCATCGAATTAATATCGCCGTTGATCGATATTCCGGCACTGTTGACCAGCACATCCACACGCCCAGCCTCACTCTTTATTGTTTGTGCCATCTCTTCCACTTCATTCACATCGGCCAGATCCGCTTTCAGGAGAAATCCGTCCTCCACGTGAGAAAGGACATCCTTCGCCTGCTCCTCACTGCTTCGATAATGAATGCCTACTCTAAATCCTTCGGAAGAAAGGACCTTGCAACACGCGGCACCTATGCCGGTTCCTCCTCCCGTCACAATGGCAACGGGTTTTGATTCTACAATATTCATATATCCCTCTTTATAATTCCACCCTTGGAATTGGGTGACATCTTCGGATAATCGGGGTAGACAATTCCTTTGAAGATTCCGGTGCGGGCCTTTTGAATAGTCATTATCAGTTCATCATCCACAAACACCTTGCCATCTCCTATGACAATGCTTGAACCTGAATCCTTAAGATGCGAAAACCGTCTCACGTCAATTTCAAAACGGACCGTTTTGTTGTAGGGTCGTATCTGTCCGTTAAAGGAGATTTCCTCGCAGCCCAGCGCCCTGCCGCCACCGAGTCCTCCCCGCCAGCAACAGTAGAAACCCAGCAATTGCCAGATTGCGTCAACGCAGAGACATCCGGGCTGCACGGGATCTCCCGGCATGTGGCACTGAAAATACCATGCGTCCATCCGTATATCCTGCTCGGCAATTATAGATCCCCTCCTGCCTTCACTCGTTATCGAAAGGATCCGATCCACCATGAGGAACGGAGGGGCAGGCAGACGGGCATCGAAATCTTCAGGCGGGTCATCGACAAATCGCCCGTACGCAAACGCAATCAGATCGTTCAGTTCGAAAGTTTCTTTTTCCATAAATTCAGAGTATTTCACTGTTTCCTCACTATCAGTTCAAAGGTCTTATTCTGCTATCCTCAGCATTATCCGAACCCAGGTAAGCCCCGAACCCACCATAACTAATGCTATATGGTCTCCGGGACGGAGCCTGTCCCAATTCTGACTCAGGACACACGGAGCGCTAGAGCCTCCCGTATTGCCGTAATCGACAACGTTGTGCCAGTGATCTTTTTCGGATATGCCGCACCGTTCACAAACAGTCTTGAGCATGCCGAAGTTCGCCTGATGCCCTACGAACTTGAATCTGCCAGAGTTTATGGGAAAAGCTTCCTGCAACTTCCTGAGCGATTCCGTCGCCTTGCGGATAGCAAATCCCTGGACGGCACTCCCATTCTGGCTGAAGTGTCCCATGCGGGGGATACGAACCTTGTCCCAGGATAACGGATTTGAATCAGAAAAAGATGCCTCAAACACCATGTTTGAAGGAACACAGGCAGATACAACCGCGGCGCTGCTTCCATCTCCAAAGAGAGGCGCTGTTCTCCGGTCGGAATAGTCTATCGTACGGGTGAAGTTTTCAGGATTCACGACAAGGGTATACGGAGGAAGCGTTTCCGGCCTCATGTCGGACAGAAATTTGAGCTGCACACCAAAGCTGGAACAGGCGGAATTGAGATCAAAACAGGGAACGTCAATCCCCAGTTCCGCCGCCACAATTGCCGCCTCAGCCGGGATAACGTAATCCGGCGCCGAACTTCCCGATACAACCATTCCCACATCTTCGGGTTTCAGCCCGGCGCGCTCCATAGCCAGACGCGCCGCACGAGCTCCAGACTGCGCATTCGTGTACAGACAGGCCTCAAATGCCGCCCGCGGATCTTGATTCTTTGTCGTTTTAATATAATCCAGGGGCAGGCTCGTACGGCGGGTTTGTATCCCAACACGCTCCACGATCCACTCTTCGCTGATCCCTATATCCAATTCTTCCAAAAATTTGTTTGTAATTACATTTTCCGGGTGGAAATGGCCCACCCCGTGAAGATACAACATGTTTTATACCAACTCCCGTCCTATGATCATATCCTGAACTTCCCGTACCCCTTCATATATGTCGATGATATGGGCATCGCGCGCCAGTTTTGATATTTCGTATTCCGCCATGAAGCCATATCCACCGTGAAGATGGAGGCCCTCCCGGGTACAGAAAAGGGCCGCTTCCGCCGCTGTATTTTTCGCCAGAGAGGCATACATCCCTCTGTCTTCGGCCTGCTCCTGAACCTTGAATGCCGCCTTCATCAGGGCCAGATCGGCCAGTTCAACTTTTTTCCACATCTCGACCAGAGTATCTCTCGCCACGGGGATATCGCAGATTCGCTGTCCGAACTGCTTGCGCTCCTTTGTATACTCCAACGTCACATCCAGTGCCCTTTTTGCCAGACCGACGCCGATCGCCGCGACCATGGGTCTCGCATAATCGAGTACATCAATGGCATACCTGAATCCGAGTCTCCGGTTACCGATGATCTGATGATCTCCTATAACCACGTCTTCAAACTTAACCGTAGCCGTATTCGAGAGGCGCTGCCCGAGTTTATCTTCCGGCTTGCCCGTTGTGATCGTACCACCTCCCGGTACGGCGATCTCCCTGGCATCGAATGGTTGAGAGGTAACGTTTCCGTCACGAATCGATTCGCTGGGAATAATGACACAGGCCACCATCATGCTGCCGGGATTTCCGACCTTGCAGAACACCGTAAATTGCGAGGCGTACGAAGCATTTGTAATGAAGCACTTCTCCCCGTTCAGGACATACTTCCCGTCGTCCCTTTTTTTGATATAGGTAGTCATGGAGAGATTATCAGACCCTGCGCCCGGTTCCGTCAGGCAGAAAGACGAAATGATAGGAGCTTCGACAAAGGGCCGGAGAAAGGCCTCTTTTTGTTCCTCAGTCCCATGCTGAGCGATAACGACATTGGCCAGATCGTTGCACATGGCCGATGTTGAAATTCCGGTGTCGCCATAGGACAGTTCTCTGACAATCAACGCCGACGAAACGATATCTATCTCATAGCCTTTCACTGATTCGGGGATAGAAAGATTCAACAGGCCAATTTCCCATGCCTTTTTTATTGCTTCGAAGGGAAAAGTATGGCCACGTTCCATCTCCATAACCTTCGGCGTTATTTCGGTTCTGACAAATTTTCGAACCGTTTCCATATACATCTGCTGCTCTTCGGTGAGATTGAAATCCATACTGTATCTGTTCTCCTGAAAAAGTTGCAGGACCCTATCAGACTTGTATCTGCTCGCTGATAAAAACAGGTCCTGTGTTTGTAAAAACGCTTATCTCTACAAAACGGGAGGAAACAAGAGAGGGAAAGCACCCGTCACGTGTCTGTAAACAATCCTTTAAAGCGCCTCTGCTTTTTCAAATACCCTCTGTGCCGATGAAAATGTCGTGATGGACTGGCATGTCAGATCCAGGGTCTTAAAAAACCCTCTGAGGGGGCGGCTCGGGCCTATTTCAAGAATAGAGGTTGCCGAAGCGGCAAGTGTCTCCATATTTTTTCTCCACTGCACCGTATTACTCAGCTGGGACACCATCCTGTCAATAATGTCACTACGGCTGTCTGAATGAAAAAGACCGGTGAAATTTGACGTCACCTTTTTTGCATTGGCAGGCTTTAATTTCGCTTCGATGTCACACAGTATTTCCCCAAAGGTCTCTCTTGCGGCACTCATAAAACGGCTGTGAAAGGGGGCGCTGACATTCAGAGGAATAAAATGAAAGGACCGGCTGTCGCCGAAAGATGTCTTGAGTCTTTTTTCCGTTTCGGGCATTGCGCTGGCCAAACCGCTTACGACAACCTGGCTGGCGGAATTATCATTTGCGATGTCTATCGGCAGTCCATTCAACGCACTGCGAACCGCGCCCAGATCCAAGTCATCTGCTATAACGGCAGCCATGCCGCCAGATCCCACAGGAGCCGCTCTTTGCATGAGATGGCCCCGATCCCGTACAATCTTGAGGGCCTCAGAAAAGGGCAGAACGTCCGCAGCAACCAGGGCGGTATATTCGCCTAGGCTATGGCCCCCAAAATATTCCGGGGCAAAACCATAGAGAAAACGGAGCCCGCGAAACATGGCAATCTCGGTTGTAAGAATGCAGGGCTGGGCATACTCGGTCAGATTAAGTCTTTCGTCTTCCCCGAAACACAGGGCAGTCAGATCCCATCCCAGGATGTCCGAGGCTTCACGATAGGTGTCCCGGCTTACCGGGATATTGTCATAAAAATCTTTCCCCATACCGGGACGCTGAGATCCCTGACCGGGAAAGGCAACGGCTGTAGTTTTTTCCTTCATTGCAGACCATTTCTCCTTTTTGCTGATTAAGCGCAATTACACAATATCTGTATCTCTATTGAGCATCATTCGTGCCAGTGGTAGCAATAAGGATTATTACTTCCCAATCATTTGAAATAACTGGCAATTAATAGATATGTGATTTTGAGAGTTCAGCAGAAACGGGCTGTATTGTGCGTAGTTCTGTTCCCACTGGGAACTACTGTACGCACTTATCCGGCAGAAGAGTTGATAACCTCTACAAATATATTTTACCATTGTCAGATCATCCCGAAGTGTTATAATAGTTTTCTGTTCTATAGCACCAAAATACTCCGAGAAAGGCGCCGCGATTTGTTCACTCTTGAAGATTCCATAACTGCTGAATGGTATGGTTTTATTTTTTGTCGGTCGCCTATTTTATACAGGTATCACATCTGATTGGAACTTTATGGAAACCTTCGCATTGTCGGTAGTCAGTTTTACAATCTCGATTTCTCTGTTCATCAAGAAAGAGAGGTCTCATGTCCAGCTCTTTTTTGCTTTTTTATGTCTGGCCCTGTTTCTTCAAAAAACCGGGACATTTTTTTACGGTATTTTTGACGCCAATTTCTGGAAATCCATCAATTATCTTGGGGCATTATCAATTCCGCCTCTGCTGCTCGCCCTTTGCCATTCCTTTTTAAACCGGCAGAAGATTCCTTCTAAGAAAACTATAGTATTAACAACATTGAGCACTTTCCTGCTCGCTGCCGTTTTTCTCACGCTTTGTTCCGGTTGGCCGTATCTGAATCTCGTCTTGTACCTGTATATTGGTTCTGCAATGGCTTACTGCTATGTGACTCTTGTCAATTCCATTAAAACAAAGGAACCGGATGTAGAAAAAAAAAGACTGCTGTATATAGCCATCGCCTGTGCCCTGGCAGCAGTTTTAAGCGTTTCGGATATATTTAACTTCTATGGCCACTCAATTCCTTCCATGTCCAACATTGCGAT
>CAZOHQ010000057.1:0-9314 GCA_964579455.1 uncultured Syntrophaceae bacterium
TCCCGGATTGAGTGTCCCAAGGGGGTCGAAGATGTGCTTGATTTCTTTTTGAATGCGGATGCTCGGAGCAGAGAGTTCCATCGGGAGGAAGCGTTTTTTGGTAATCCCTATCCCATGTTCACCGGAGATGGTTCCACCCATGGAAAGGACGGTTCGAAGCAGGTCTTCGATCCCTTCCTCTATCCGATCCCTGCATTTCTGATCTTCGGCGGTAATGTTTACATGGATGTTCCCGTCTCCTGCATGACCGAAGGAGTAGATTCTCATCCCGTACTTCTCTTCGAGTTTTCGCAAGCCGCCGACCAGTTCTGCTATTTTACCGATGGGAACAACGACATCCTCGTGCAGATAGAGTGGAAACCGGTCTTCAATCCGCAGAGAAACCTCCCTGCGAATCTCCCATATCCGGGCCCTCTTGAGAGAATCGGGGGCCATGATGACATGAGCCGCGCCTTGCTCCAGGCAGATTCCGCCTATAGCCTCCATCTCTTTTTCGATCACATCCTGGACGCCGTTCGTTTCAATGATGAGCATGGCCTGTGCCGACCGTGCCTCATCGAATGGGAGAAGATCCCCCGTTATCTCCAGACATCTATCATCGAGAAACTCAATGGCACAGGGGACATGCCCCCGGATCAGCATGGTGGTAACCGCCTCCATGGCAGAGGTAAGCCGCGGGAAAAATGCGACCAGTGTTGTTATCGTTGTGGGGTGCGGTATCAATTTAAGGATCAGTTTTGTAATGACACCCAGCGTTCCCTCTGATCCGAGCAGCAGGTGGCGCAGGTCATAGCCGACCACACCTTTCCTCGTTCGAACCCCGGCTTCGATTATTTCGCCCGATGGAAGTACCGCCTCAAGCCCGAGGACGTAATCCCTGGTGGTGCCGTATTTGACGCATGAGGGTCCTCCGGCGTTCGTCCCGGCGTTGCCGCCGATGGAGCAGGTGTCAAGGCTCGCGGGATCGGGTGGGTAGAAGAGGCCTTCTTTCCTTACGGCATTCTGAAGATCGAGCGTTACAACGCCCGGTTCCACCACCGCGATCAGATTGTCTTTCTCTATGGCAAGGATTCGGTTCATCTTCGCGAGCGACAGCAGGACACCGCCGAACAGCGGAACCGACCCCCCCGCCAGACCTGTCCCCAGTCCCCGCGGGGTGACGGGAAAGGAATGCCTGTTTGCCAGGCGCAATAGCGCGCTAATCTGGTGCGATGATGTCGCTTCAACAACAAGTTCGGGAAGACTCGCCTCTTCTCCGGCGTCCTTTCCGAATTCGCACAGCTTTTCAGAATCCAGAACAACGGCATTGAGGCCCACGGCCTTTTTGATCTCGCCTAAGATTTCCGGTGTTATTGCTGAATATGAAGGCATAATCTCATAAATGTCTAATTGTATTGTTCAAAACCGGGCAGTTGGAGCCGGTATTCCAGACGATGGAGCAACCAGGAGGCGACTGAAGTCATGAGAAGATAAATCGCCCCGATTACCATAAAGGTTTCGGTGTATCTGAAGCTGTCGGAGGCTATGATTTTTCCCTCGCCGGTCAGTTCGATGCAGGTAACCATGTAGGCCAGCGATGAATATTTTATCAGATAGATGATCTCATTGCCGCAACCCGGAAGCGCCCGTCGAAATGCCTGGGGTAGGGTGACGAAGAGAATCATCTTGATCCGTGAAAAGCCGAGTGCCTGCGCCGCCATTATCTGGCCTGTTTTGACGGACAGGAAGGCGCCGCGGACATACTCCGACTGGTAGGCACCGCTGCACAGGGAAAACCCGAGCACCGCGGCGACAAAGGGGGACAGGTATATTCCGATATAGGGGAGGCCGAAATACCATATGAAGAGCTGAACGACCAAAGGAAATCCCCTAAAAATAAGGACATACCCACTGGCGATCTTCTTGATAACGGAGTTCCCGTATACCTCCAGCGCCCCGATAACGACCCCTATGATACAACCAAGGATAGCAGAGGGGACAATCAATTTGACGCTGACAATAAACCCCTTCACAAGGGCGGATACTACTTTCGGTTGTAGAAAAAAGAGATCTTCCATAATTAAGAAAAAGAATTTCCGTATAGATCGGTTATCTTGGAACAGAATTCCCTGGTCCTGGCGTATTGCGCATTAAACAGTATCGTTTCCGGAGGACCGGTTTCCACAATGGATCCATCCTCCAGAAAAACAAACTCATCCGCCATTTCGCTCGCAAATCCTATCTGGTGTGTTGACATGATCATGGTCATGCCATCTGATCTTACATCCCTGATGACATCGAGGACTTCTGATATAAGTTCCGGGTCGAGGGCCGAAGTCGGCTCATCGAGCAGCATGATCTCCGGGTCCATCGCGAGGGCGCGCGCGATCGAAACACGTTGTTTCTGTCCACCGGAAAGCTCGGCAGGATACTGATTCATATAACTCTTGAGCCCGACCCTGTCCAATTCACGGATGGCCCTCTCTTGCGCCTCTCCTTTGCTCATACCCTTTACTCGTATCAGGGCTATCCGGACGTTGTGAAGTGCCGTCAGGTGATCAAACAGGTTGAAATCCTGGAATATCATTCCCACCTGCTGGCGGTAGACATTGATTTCCTTCTTTCGGGCGCGGATGATCTCTTTTCCGTCAAGCCATATACGTCCCCTGTCGGGCTTGACCAGAAAATTTATGCACTGGAGGAAGGTGCTTTTTCCTCCACCGGATGGCCCGATGAGGACTTTGAGCTCTCCCTTTTGTATCGTCAGGGAGGCATCCTTGAGTACTTCGTTATCACCATACCATTTGGTCATATTTTCAATTCTGAGGATGGGGAGTGTATCAACCATATGTAAATCCTTATGAGGAATAACCTGCAATTTTTACTTTATTCTCCAATATCCGGAGTCCTTTTGTCCCGAGATAGGTCAGGATCAGGAATATAACGCCCGCCGCAAAATACAGAGGAAGCTGTTCATAGGTTCTTGAGGCCACGAAATGCGCGCGGGCCATTATTTCCGCGACACCCAGGGCGTACGTGACGGCTGAATCTTTCAGGACGATGGAGTATTCATTCGACCAGCCGGGAATGGACAGCCGCAACGCCTGCGGCAGGATAATCAGCATGACTGCTTTTCTGTCACTCATCCCCAGAGCACGCGCAGCCTTCAATTGCCCTTCGGGCAGAGACATGATAGCTCCCCGGAAGATCTGGGACTGGTACGCGGAAGTAATGAGTCCGAGAACAATAATAGACACCGTAAACGCGGAAAGATTGATGTGTAAGAGGGAACACAATCCGAAGTAGAAAAGGAACAGCAGGACGAGGAGCGGTATCCCGCGGAAAAACCATATGTATACGCCTACCAAGCGACTCAGCCACTTGCCGCCATAGACCTGTCCGATGGCAATGCTGATACCTAACACCAGTCCCAACAGCATTGCCCCAACAACTACCGCTATGGTAACCAGCGATCCGCGCAGAAGGTACGGCAATGCGCCATATAGTACAGTTAAACTTTCGGCCATTCAAGTATCTCAGTACATAAAACATGGAAGGCACCAAGACAGGATGTCCTGATGCCTTCCACAAAAAAGATCATCTCTTAGTACCCGATATCAATGCATGGGCACCACCTGTTATTATGGTTTGTATTTCGCCTTCAATTCTTCCCAGTAGGGAGAAGCCATCAGTTTCTTCAGCCCTTCATTCATCATGTCAAGGAGCTCGGTGTCTTCTTTGCGGACTGCATATCCGAAATCTTCACTGGCCATACCGAACGTTCCTATGATCTTGACGGGTTTCTTTCTCATAGCGTCTTTCGCCGGGGCATCATCCATGGCGGCTCCGACGATACGGCCGTTCAGGAGATCCTCAATCGCGAGGGGCGCCGAGTCGTATTCCACGAGCGAAAAGTCTTTTCCCTTGGCGATCAGGTTTTCTTTCATCCAGTTCGCTTCGGTGGTGCCCCTCTGAACGCCTACCTTGTTTCCATTGGATAACAATTCATCCACCGACTGGGTGCAGCCCTCCGGGGCCACGATCACCTGAGCAATCTTCCAATAGGGGGTGGTAAAGTTGACCTGTGTCCTTCTCTTGTCGGTGATACTCATTCCGGAGGCTACCATATCGATCTTATTCGCGCGAAGGCTCGGAATAATTCCGTCCCAGTCCATCGGCTGGTGTTTTACCTTGAAGCCCATTTCCTTTGCGATCCAATCGACCGATTTCACATCAAACCCATCCGGAGCGCCGTTTTTGTCAACATATGCAAAGGGTGGAAAGTTTGCATCGATACCATTTATATAGACCTTATCCTTCGCAAGACAGTTGGCAGCTCCCGCAATAAAAGAAACGACCATTAATAAAATCAGAACCCTGAAAAATTTCTTACCCATAGAATAATCCTCCTTTGTGAATGTAATTGCTTTATAACCCTGTGGCGGACTGGTGGACGGAAAACTTCTCTTCCGACAAAAAATATGGTGGAGATGAGGGGGCTCGAACCCCTGGCCTCGGCATTGCGAACGCCGCGCTCTCCCAGCTGAGCTACATCCCCATTGCAATACTGCTAAGGTGGGTTCAATATCCCATATCAAGAGGATATGTCAAGAAATTGTTGTCATATCCTCAAGCACCGCTGTGACAATCGAAGAATCAGGGTTCGCGCTCTTCACAATCAGCGGACAACCGCGCGCCATGTTTCATCTGCAATATCAGTATTACCGCCAGAATGCTGCATCCCGAGAATCCAAGCCAAGTATAATAATATTCTCCAAATCTATCAAATATCCAACCGGTCAACGTGGGTCCTATAATTCCTCCAATCGCCGCAAACCCCATCGTTATTCCGATCATTTTACCGAAGAAATTTCTGCCGTAATATTCCATGATAATAGAACCCCTCACGACAGCAATTCCTCCAAATCCTGATGAAAAGAGGAGGAGGAAGAGAACGGTTGGAAGCCAGCCCGTACCCACAGCGCACAAAGCCAGCATGCCCACAGCTATAAGGCCGAATGCTACCGCCATCACACGCCGCTTGTCAAAGATATCGCTGAGCCACCCGAATGCGAACCGCCCCGCGATGCTTGAGAGGGGAATCGCCGCAGCTATCAGCCCTGCCACACCTCTTGATATTCCTTCGCTGCTCAGATACGGCATAATATGTATTACAACGGAACCCACTATCAGGAATCGTATCGACTCCGTGATGCACAGATATACAAAGGACCTGTCCCGGAGCGCTTCTCTAAAGCTGATTCTGACCTGTTCCCCTACACCATTCAAGGTGCTTTTGTCCGGCGGCATTCCATCGGGGTACAACCCGAGCTGTTCGGGCTTGTCTCGGATCACAAGAGTCAATGGAATGCCCAGGCCCCACATTACCACTCCAAGAGAGATGACAGCCATTCTCCATCCATATGTATCGATGAGGAGTATCACCAGAGGCAGCAGCAACCCACTGGCTCCGAACCCGGACGACATCAGGCCCAATGCCTTGCCCAGATTCCTGCGAAACCAGTTTGCTACCACCGTCATGGTTACAACGCTGGTGCACCCCCCACTTCCAAAGGATATCAAGAGAATGGAGCAGTAGAATGTCGGGAGAGATCTGGTAAACCCTAAAAGGATAAGACCAAGACCCACGGTGATTACACCGAAGAACATCAGCTTTCTCGAACCAAAACGATCGACAAGAAAGCCGATCAGGGGAGACATAATCCCCATCTCCAGACCGCGAAGGCTCGTCGCAAAGGAGATCTGTGTATAACTCCAGCCGAATTCCTTCACCAACGGTTCAAAGAAGGCAGTAAACCCGAAAAAGATGACAGTGCTTACATACAGAGCTATCATGAAACAGGCGGATACTATCCACCACCCGTAAAAGATTCTGTTTGGCATGGATTAAGAAGAGGACTTTGAGCTGTTTTTCAGCTCTGCTTTGGATGATTCTGCCAATCTCATACGATAAAATGGATTTTCAGGATCAGCCTCGATGGCCTTCCGATACGCCTCGATGGCCATCGTATGGTTATGCTCTCCGGCAAGCATATTTCCCAGGCGGTTATAATATCCCCCCCTGGACCCAGGATCGAGCTGTGCCGCGTTTTCATAAGACAGCCACGCATCGTCCGGTTTTCCCTGTTTGATAAAGGCATCACCGAGGGCACAGTAAACAAGGGGCTGATCGGGACGGCATTCCAGTGATCTCTTCAGAGTTGTTTCTGACCGGTCATACTGCTTCGCCCGGAAAAAGGTCATGCCCAATTCGCAGTAATACGTATGCGCATCTGATGACTCGATCAAAATTGCGCGGTTATAGGCATCTTCGGCACTATCGAAGTCTCCGGCCGCGACGTGGGCATTACCGAGATTACAGAAAAACGAGGGGGCATCCGGTTCCATCCCGATAAGCGTCGTAAAGATCTCAACAGCCCTTTGCGCTTTGCCCACCTTAAGATACGCACTTCCGAGGGTGATCAGGAGCGAAACATCGTCGGGCTGGACGGCAACCGCCGCTTCACAGATGGTGACAAGCCTCTCGTGATTGCCTTCATTCCTGTATATCTTCACCAGTTCATCGAAGGCAAAACCGGTGAACGTCTTCCTCTGTAACTCTTTTTCCAGAAGCTGCTCCAGACAGAGCACGGCATCGGACAATCTGCCGCTGTCCCTGTAGGCACAGGCCAGTGACATGACTATCGAATCGTCTTCAGGATGTATCTCAGCCAGTTTACGGTAAAGCGAGATCGCTTCATCATAGCGTCCCTCCCGCATGTGCCGGTCCGCAAGATCATACAACTCGTCAATGTCCGTTCTGTTAGTCATAATCAATTTCCCTTATAGAGCAACTTTATCAATTATACCCCTGTCCAGTATTCTCCCGACCAGCTCTCAGTTTTTCAAGATTGGTTCTCCTCATGATGCAGAACGATTTTCTGCGACGGTTGTTCCATTATCGTCACCAGCTCCCCAGCTCTCTGATTGAACTCCGCACTCTTTTCACTGGGGACGGTTGACGCCATCGGAATCTTGGCGGTTAAAGGATTTACCGGGCGTCCACTCACATGCATTTCAAAATGGAGGTGCGGTGCGATGGAGCGACCGGTGTTTCCGGACAATGCGATCCGGTCACCACGCTTGACCGTTTGTCTGCGTTTGACCAGTATCCGGCTCAGATGCAGATAGCGCGTGGTGTATTGACTGCCATGCTGAATTTCTATGTATTTACCGGCGAAAGGATGGGTATGAACGCGTGTCACCACACCGTCACCGGTAGAGAGAACCGGTGTACCTGTCGGCATTGCGAAATCAACGCCGTAATGTGGTGCGATGCGGTGAGTAATCGGATGGCGACGGGCTAGGTTGAAATGTGAGGAGATTCGGCAATATCCTGCCGTTGGATACCGTCGGAAGGCACATGCCAGACTGTTTCCTTCACTGTCGTAATAATTTCCGTCATCAAAAAGAAAGGCGCTGTACATGCGTTTGCCACAGAAAATGCGAACCCCTTCAATACGGCTCTGACCGGTAAAGTCTCCATCAACAAACTGACGACTGCGTACCACCTGAAAAAAATTCCCGGCCCGGATTTCGCGTTTGAAATTGAGCCGATCCTTGAACAGGTCGGCAACGGTTAGCGTTTCCCGCTCAGTCAGGCCGGTATGAGTCGCTGTAACATAAAAACTGCCATTGATCTCGCCGGCCAGAAACTCCGTCTTCCATTCGCCCGGCAGTAAGATTTGTTCATAATCGAATCCAGCCTCACCGACGCGGCGATACACAACCCGGTTGCCGGGATGGATGAAAAGTTCCATCTCCATGAGCCGGCGGGTTTGTCCGTCGAGGGTGAAGGTAAGGATTTGGTTTTGCCGCAGCACATCCAGGGCCAGCAGCGATTCATCGGCGCCCAGAATCTGGCATATGGTGCCCTGACTAATCCGGAGCCGATCGAATATGGAGCATAGAGTGTCGCCCGGAGCGATGACCCAAGTAAAGATAAGATCCGGTCCAGGTGGCGGAGACTTTTCAGTGGACGACGATTCCACCTCGGCCGTGGTTGAGTCATGAGGTATGGCCCAAAGGACGCCTCCCATGCCGGGCAGAACAAGCAATTGTAGCGCGAGCAGGCAGAAAAAAAGGGTACACCACCGTTTTATTCTCCGATCGCGCAGAGCTCTCCAATTGACATACATCATCATGAACCATTCGCAGTGGAAATCAGCAGTTTCTGTCCGGGATAAATTGACTTACGGGGGGTGATCTTGTTGAGATTGCAGAGTCTGTCAATCGTAAGCCCGTATTTCCTGGCGATTTTATAGAGACTTTCGCCGCGCACGACCACATGATATTGAGCCTTTTTCGCCTTGACACGCTCTGACGTACCGGTTTTGATGGCCCGAACCCTTTTGTCCACGGAGCCCATCCTTTGTTCGAGCGCCTCCATTTTCCCGGTAAGTACATCGATTTGCTGTAGCATTGCCCCGTCCGTGGCTGCACCCGTCGTTACACTTTTTTCCCCGGCGGTAATCCTCTCTTCAATTCGTTCCACATCGTTCAGTCTCGCTTCGATACGATCAACACGCTCAATCAGGGCATTGATATCGGCCTGTGAAAGATTGTTTTCCTCCGGTAACCAAAGGCAAATAATAATGATAATAAAAAGAACAATTGCCCCGCCGATTAAGAGCGTTTTTCGCGGGAGTTTAAAAAACCAATGCTTATCATCGTATCCCTCATCGAAATATATATCTTCTCTTTCGTCGAGGTCGTTTTCCTCCAGTTCAGGTTCTTTTTCTATTGTATCGACAAATCCGGTGATATCGTCCCTGTCCATATCGCTCTCCTTTCATGTGAACTATTTCATGAGTCCAATAGAATTGTCAATGACGTATCACAAAAGAACAAGACTATTGATTATGACAGCAGTTTATTTTTGAAGCTCTTTAATAACAAATTATAGATATCCGCGTTACGATTGTTAAAGCGGAGGACATCGGTCTGACTACCTGGGCCATGCGCGAACGGATATGGGTGGGACAGATCCGAACACCTCTTTGAATCCGCCACGGAGATCATAAAAAATCACTCGAAAGTGATGAGGAGGTCAAGATCAGCGGCTTCGGTAAGTTCTACCTTTAACGATTTGCAGGGGTCACGGTTAAAAAAACGGTTACATTGATCCTGTTAAAGAAAAAAGGGTTGCAATCTTTTCGACTGCAACCACTTGATTTTATTGGTGCCGGAGCTCGGAATCGAACCGAGATGGACTTGCGTCCGGGGGATTTTGAGTCCCCTGCGTCTACCAGTTTCACCACTCCGGCTTGGCGGCT